>JBEIQG010000093.1:0-12944 GCA_040376625.1 Nitrospira sp.
GCGGTGGTGACGACGTTGCCCGAGTTGGTCACGTCTCTGGCCGCCGTCCGGCTCGGGGCTTTCGATCTTGCCGTGGGCAATCTTTTCGGCAGCAATGCCTTTAATATGGCGGCCTTTTTGTTTGCCGATCTGGCATACGCCGGAGGGCCATTACTCGGTGCGATCGACTCCACTCACGCGCTGACCGCCCTCTGGGGCATTCTGATGATGAACGTAGGGCTGATGGGGATTGTGTATCGAGTGGAGAAGCGGTATTGGCTCATTGAGCCGGATAGCCTGGTGATGATCCTCGGGTATCTGCTCGGCCTCTGGCTGTTGTTCCGATGATGCCTGACGTACCCCGAGCAGGATGCGGAAAAAGTCCGCCAGCGGCGTTCCGCCTCGCTCAGAGGCTCACCGTACGGCGCCAGTACGATTCGCCTCTTCGCTCGCTGTGGCCTTGCTGGACGGTCTTTTTGCGCATCCTGCAGCTATTCTGATACCGATACACGCCGTGAGCTGATTGCAATGTATGGTGCAAAATCCGAGTTTTTCCGCAACCCGCGAGGACCTGTTCAGTCACGTCACCTAACGGCGGTTATGTCCAGGAGACGGAGGGGAGGGAGATGACTCGTTCGTTTTCCGCGCTCGTCTGTGCCTCCAGGAGTAGATCGTACACAATTTTCACCCGGGCCCGTATGTCCTGAGAGAGCGACAGGAACTCGACCCCGAACGAATCTTTGCCGGTCCAGGTGACGACGGCGGGTTTGATTTCGATGGGTTCACGGCGATCGGGCAGTGAGATGCGCAACGTCAATCGCATGCCGCAATGCACCTTGGCGTCAGGCCGTTCGATCCGGCACCCGCCCGGGGAGAAGTTTCGCACGACGCCCTGGCTGGTCCCGCGAGGCCCCTGAAGTTCAATGGGCCGGTTCATCTCCACTCGTGTCTTCTTCCGTTTCGCCATCGATGCCCCTTTCCGCGCTGCGCCTCTATGTCACAGGATCACGCGCCTGCTGTTCGGACACAGCCCTGCAACAGAAACGCCTGTGGGATATGCACCGACCCCGTCGGATGCAGGGTTCAATCTGCTGGAGTTCCAGACCTCCGTTCAAATAGCCGGCTGCATGAGGGAGTCCGCCAACTCCCTGAATGCCGGATCCAGCATGAATCGCCTGAATGAAACATCTTGCCTGGGATCCGGTATGCGGTCACCCGCCTCTCGCTGACGATCGTTGCGGAAGGCCTCGTGGAGGGATTGCATGGCCTTCTCCCGGTCGTTCATCCCTGCGTAGGTGCGGGCGAGGTGGTAATGAAACAGCGAGTTGGCAGGATCTCGTGAGAGGCCGTAGTCCAACGTGGTCTTGGCGCGTGCCAGTTCACCGGTCATAAGGTAGGCCACCGTCAAGTTATCAACGAGCAGGCGCCAGACGGCCTTGTCGAGGGTCGAGTGTGCTCGTTCCAACGCGATCGCCTGCTCATAGTGCGGAATGGCTTGTCTGAAGTGACCTTGCAGGTAGGGTGCGCTGCCTGCTCGAAAGTGATCGAGGCTTCCGACCAGGGGGGCGGGGACGATGGCGAGGCTCTGCAGCACTTCGCGCAATCGTGAATCAGCTCCGGTCGCGAAACCGGTTTTAGCAACGTGGATATCTACGTAGACGTTGTCTTTACGGACGCAGGCAAATAGGTGGAGTTGATCTGCCGATGTTCCGTTGGTCTCCGGAAGCAGATACTCGATCACAGGCACCTGCCTGATTTCGTATCGCGTGATGTCCTGCAGGGATTGTTCCGGTGATGTCCGCGCGATGCGTTCCAGATGGGCAAGGCAGCCTTGTTCCGTAGCCTGTCCGGACACCGCTTCCAACGTGACCGAGAGATGTGTCGATGAGGCGCTGTTGGTGGCGAAGATATATCGTCGTCCATCCGGCTTGATCCCGTCGAT
The DNA here is from genome assembly GCA_040376625.1 of Nitrospira sp. GTDB lineage: Bacteria > Nitrospirota > Nitrospiria > Nitrospirales > Nitrospiraceae > Nitrospira_A. Next base: position 1,922 of record JBEIQG010000093.1, read on the forward strand.
CCGCACAAGGTAACCGGTCATGTCGAGGCTCACGGCCCACGGCTGTTCCACGAGGGCGATGACTGCCGGCTGTGCCGGTTCCATTGCCATGGCGGTCCCGAATGCTAGATGGATCGGGCCGAGCAGGCCGATTAGGAGTGATGTCGTGAACGACGGCATGGGAATTCCTTGCCCTCTTTCATTCGGGAGTCGGTCGTAAGGTGACTGTAGTCTAACGGTCATGTCCCCCCTGCCAAAGAAAAAGTGCGAAATCCGCGTCACGTCGCCTTGCTGTTACGGCACGTTCGCGGAGAGTGGATCGGCATCAGTCTGTGGCGTCCTGCAACAGTAGGGAGGTGAGACTGGTGTGTTTGCCTTCAGCGCGAGAGGGCGGGGTGTCGACTGGTCGAAAGATCTGTTTCAATCACAGCACATGGCGCGTGTGTAATCGGCGAATCGGGCCTGTCGTCCTCAACGGCCGTTGGGTACCGACTTTGCATTGTATGAGCGAAGGATATATCTGTATCGTGGGTTGGACAGGCCGGTTGCAGAACGGAAGGAGCAAGGATGCAGCAGCGAACCAGGAGGCGACTGGGGTTTCGGCGACGGCTCCGAGTCGCCTGCTTATTGGCGGCAAGCCTCATGCTGGCGGGGCCGTCGGCGCATGCCCTCGTGCAGGTGCTGCCCGAGATGACGTTGAAACGTGAGGGAGGGACCATCACCGGAGCTAAGGCGATTCGCGCCGATCAGACGATGCAGGAAATTCTGACGGCCTTCGACCGCGCGGAACAGGCGCTGGAACGGCAGGATCTCATTGCACTGATGCAGTTTTATGCGTCCGGCTACAACTATCACGGTTTGCATGTGGCGGACGTGGAGCGCATCTGGGGCGAGGTCTTCGAGCATTATCGCGCATTATCCTCGACGCACCTGTTTTCCGAGATGAAGGTGGTGCGGACGGAAGAAGGGATTCGGGTGGAGTTGACCTGCACAGGCGGTCTGTATGGTACAGAGGCGCAGTCAGGCACCCGCGTCACACTGGATAGTTGGTTCCAGGAAGTGCACTATCTGGTGCGGGACAAGAACGGATGGCGGTTTCTCGGGAATCGAGGGGATGCGCCGCGTTCGGCACCCTTCTCCTCGTCCCCGCACCACCCTCTGTTTTGAACAGACGGAATCAGGCTGCTGCCGCGCCGGAGGCAGCGGTTGCGGCGGTCCCGAGCAGTTTCTTGACGCTGGCATGGGCCAGGACCACGTCGGGTGTCCGTTGCAGCGCTTCATAGTAGCTGCGTTCGAACCCGTCGCCCTCCTCGGACGGACGCAGCATCGTGCGCGCCTCCGTTAGAAGGTCCTGCGCCGCTTCCAGGGTGGTATCGTCTTGATCTTCCAGGACGACATCGATGCGGACAACGAGGTGCGACAAGGGGTGAAGCCAGGCGAACCAGGGGTCGTTCATGACCAGCTGCAGTAATTGTCCCGCTGAGGAGACGCGCCCGTAGATGCGTTCATAGGTGACTTGTTCGGAGACGATGAGGGACTTGTGCAGGCCGAGCAGACCGTGGCGGAGTTCCTTGAGGCTGCGGCGCAAACTGTCCGGAATCGGATTCTGAGCCGACCAGGAAGAACGTGTCATATACCACCAATCCTAACAGATCCACAGCTTCAAGCGACGGTTGTTCCCACCACAGGAATGACGCCCGATCCAGGGCCGATGCTCCGTCCTTCGTGGATACTCTATCGGCGTGTTTTCGCAGGGATTGAGTCGTCGGCAGGGGGAGGGTCACATTTTTTTGTGAGGCCGCGTCGTAGACGTGAGGAAAACCAGGAGTTTCTTCTGGAAGCTGAAGCACTTACCTAAATATCTGTTACGCCTAGGATGTGTACGTAGAGGATTCGGCTCCCATCGCAGAACCGGGAAGCCAGTGAGATTGCAGGCCATGGTCGAACAGGGTCAACACATTCACGCTCGGTGGTACGCACAGTCCCCCGATGAACTCGCACGGGCTCTTGACGTGAACCTCGCAGAGGGATTGCGCGAGGATGACGCTGCGCGCCGCCTATCGCTGCACGGCCGTAATGAACTACCGGAAGCCGCGACCGTTTCCCCTTGGACCATCCTGGGGGCGCAGTTCACCAGCCTGATTGTCTGGGTGCTGGTCGGCGCTGCGATCATCTCCGGCCTGCTCGGAGAATGGGTCGATACCGGAGCCATTCTCGCCATCGTCCTGCTGAACGGGCTGCTGGGTTTCGTTCAAGAGTACCGAGCCGAACAGTCGCTGGCGGCATTAAAAACTCTGGCGGTGACCTATGCGCGGGTGATTCGCGGCGGCTCGCGGCGCTCGCTCTCCTCCACGGAATTGGTTCCCGGCGACATCATCGATGTAGAGGCGGGGGATCATATCCCGGCGGATGCGCGCCTCATTCAAGCCACGGCGTTGCGTACGCAGGAGGCCGCGCTGACCGGGGAATCGACGCCGGTCGACAAATCAGGCGTGGTGCTCCCTGATAACGATCTGCCCCTGGCCGATCGGCGCAACATGGTGTTTCTGGGGACCACTGTCACGGGAGGGAAGGGCCGTGCGCTCATCGTCGCAACCGGCCGTGGAACCGAGTTGGGACGGATCGCCACGTTGATGACGTCGGTGCCTGTTGAGCCGACCCCGCTCCAGCGGCGGCTGGAGCAGTTCGGCCATGTCCTGCTGCTGCTGTCACTCGGGATTGTCGTCGTCGTGTTTGTGCTGGGCTTGTGGCGAGGCGAGCCGGTCTTCGACATGTTTCTCACGGCCGTGAGTCTGGCGGTCGCGGCCATCCCGGAAGGTCTGCCGGCGATTGTGACGACGACCCTGGCACTCGGCGTCATGCGTATGGTGACGCGCCACGCGTTGATCCGGCGATTGCCGGCGGTGGAGACTCTGGGGGCGGCGACGGTGATCTGTACGGACAAGACCGGGACCCTGACGAAGAACGAAATGACGGTGACCCGTCTGGCCCTTGACGGACAGGTGTATGAGGTGACGGGGGAAGGATATGCTCCGGAGGGTAAGCTCATCGGGGGCGATCCGCGGGAGGGGGGATTGAGGGATCTGCTGCTGAGCGCGCTCTTGTGCAACGACGCAACGCTCAAGGACGTCGATGGCAGCTGGAAGGTGGTGGGCGATCCCACGGAAGGGGCGTTACTCGTCGCAGGCGGCAAGGCCGGGTGGCGGAAAGAAGACTTGGAGGGAGCGCATCCGGTGGTGGGGGAAATACCCTTCGATTCCGACCGCAAGATGATGACGGTGGTTCGACGATCGGGCGGAGCCATCGTGGCTCATGTGAAGGGAGCTCCGGATGTTCTGCTCGGCCGTTGTCGCGACTATCTGTCGGTCGAGGGAGAGGTGCGACCGCTTACCGATTCGATGAGAGAGTCCATTCTGTCAGTCAACCGGCAGTTCGCCGAGCAAGCCCTGCGTGTCGTCGCTCTGGCCCGGCGACGACTTGATCGAGAGCCGGCCACTTACGACTCCGAAACCATTGAGCGGCAGTTGGTCTTTCTCGGGTTAGCCGCCATGAAAGATCCCTTGCGTCCAGAAGCCAAAGTGGCCGTCGAGCTCTGCCGGTCGGCGGGTATCGCGACGGTGATGATTACCGGTGATCACAAGGAAACGGCCCTGGCGATTGCGCGTGAGGCCGGCTTCCCGGGCGGCGCGACGCAGGCGTTGTCCGGCCTGGAGTTGAATGGGCTGACCGATGCGGAGTTATCCGCGCGGGTCCGTGACATTGCGGTGTATGCGCGGGTGTCGGCTGAGCACAAGCTTCGCATCGTGAGGGCCTGGCGTGCGCAAGGGGCGGTGGTGGCGATGACCGGCGACGGGGTCAACGATGCCCCGGCGGTGCGGGAAGCGGATATCGGGATTGCGATGGGCTTGACCGGCACGGATGTCACCAAAGATGCGTCGGACATGGTCGTCACCGACGACAACTTCGCCTCGATCGCGGCGGCGGTCGAGGAGGGGCGCAGTATCTACGACAATATCCGCAAGGCCGTGCATTATCTCTTGTCGTGCAACTTGAGCGAAGTGCTGGTGATGTTGGGGAGTACGTTGCTGGGCTGGCCCCTGCCGCTGCTTCCGATTCACATTCTGTGGATCAATCTGGTGACCGACGGATTTCCGGCCCTGGCCCTGGCCGTCGATCCGAAAGATCCCGATGTGATGAAACGGTCGCCGCGCGACCCGCGAGCCAGCCTGTTGGATCGTGAGCGATTTCTGGCTGTCTGTCTCCAGGGTTCGGTGATGGCATTGGTGGCGTTGGCCGTATTTGGGATCTCCCTGACGATCTGGCACGATGAGGTGCCCTTCGCGCGAACCATGACTTTTACCACGCTGGTGTTGGTCCAGCTGCTGCACGCCTTCAGCTGTCGCCATGAACGGTATTCTCTGTTTCAAATCGGAGTGATGACCAATCGGGCGCTCGTGGGGGCCGTGCTGCTTTCTGCCCTGTTACAGGCGGGGATTCTGCTGAGCGTCTGGGGGCAGGAGATTTTCAAGGTCGTGCCGCTTCGAGCGGACGAATGGTGGCTGATGGTGGGACTCGGTCTGCTGCCGTTCGTGGTGATGGAACTTTGGAAGGTATGGAGGCGAATGCGGGAACCTGTCGCTGGGGCCCGCTAGCCCGAACTATTCAAGGAGAACCGGCGCAGTTGTCCTTGCAGTCCGCCGAGGAGGCCGAACGAGAAAAGCCCCGCCTGGCGAACAGATGGGACGATGCAGCAGACATCCATGAATAGTCGGGACTAGGGCGCGGGAGCAGGTATGGCCCAAATGGTTGTGAGGGGGTCGGCTTGCCGGCTGAGCCCGACCGGTTTTGCGCCGTACATAGCTTCGATGGTCCGCAAGAGCCCGTAGTGATCCACTTGCTCGCCGAACCGTCCCTGCCGCACCATCGGTCCCACCAGGATCGTCGGAATGTGGTTGTCTGATTTTCCGTTGTCCTCATCCCAGGTGACGATCAACAGGCTGTTGTGGGTGTGCGCCCATTGCACATAGGCATCCAGATGCGTCCGGAGCCATTGGTCTCCGCGCTCTACGCGTTCGGGATCCTTGCCGTTATGCATATCGTTCTGCTGATTGGGAATCACGAAACTCACCGTGGGCAGCTTATTGAAATCCTGAGGGAAGTCGGAGAAGGGGCGATTGTCGCTTGCCGGTACCGTGTTGATGGGAGACGATTGCCAATTGACCCAGGGATTATGCTTGCGCACGTACGCGCCAGCCACGCAATCCGTAGCGCCAACGGCAGGCAGATCTTCGGCATACCCGGCGAAGGTCAGGCCGGCCTGTGCCAGGGTGCTGTGAAGATTGGGGGTCGTCAATGCAAGCGGACAGGTGTTCCCGACTATCCCTTCGATAGAGCCGGCGAACAGGGCAACATAGTTGGGTTGACTGGGGTGGGTGACGCCGTAGGAGTTGGTTAGCAGCGCGCCTTTGCGGGCCAGTGCGTTCAGGTAGGGGGCTGACGGTGAATCGATGATCTGGGCGAACGAATGGTTCTCTTCGATCACGATCACAATGTGATCGGGTTTGGGCAGCGGAGTCTGAGCGGAAAGGAACTCGGTCCTGACAAGGAGAGCCGTGCACAAAAGGAGCGTGGCTATGAGGCGTGTGTGCATGTGAAGCTACTCCGCGTTACACGGGCAGTTCGCTGAGTCGCAGGGTATAGAGATAATGGTAGAGGCCCTGCTGCGCCAGAAGTGCGGTATGGGTCCCTTCTTCTACGATCTTCCCTTTATTCAGGACCAGAATTCGATCGGCGCGTTGAATGGTGCTGAGCCGGTGTGCCACGACGAAGGTGGTGCGGTTGACCATCAGGCGCTCCAACGCTTCCTGGACCAACCGTTCGGACTCCGTATCCAGGGCGGAGGTGGCCTCGTCGAGCAGGAGAACTCTGGGATTCTTTAGGATGGCTCGCGCAATGGCGACACGTTGGCGTTGGCCGCCTGAGAGGTTAATGCCCTTCTCCCCGACGATCGTTTGATAGCCGTCCGGAAATCCCACGATGAACTCATGGGCGTGCGCGGCCTTGCTGGCGGCAATCATTTCTTCTTCGCTGGCGTCTTCACGTCCATAGCGAATATTGTCCCGGATGGGCCCGCCGAACAGGATCGTATCCTGCGGCACCAGGGCGATCTGGCGGTACAGGCTGTCGAGCCGAACGTCTTTGACATCGTGGCCGTCAACGGTGAGCCGCCCGCCGGTCGGATCGTAGAATCGGTGCAAGAGATTCATGATCGTCGTCTTCCCTGACCCGGTGGGTCCGACGATCGCAATCAACTCGCCCGGCTTGGCCTCAAAGGAGAGGTCGGAGAGGATCGGCTGCCGGGGATCGTAGGCGAAGCTGATGTGCTCCGCGCGCACATGACCACGGATGGGCGGCAGGTCGATGGCGTCCGGGGTATCGGCAATTTCAGCATGGGTGTCGAGGATCTCAAAGACGCGCTGCATGGCGCCTTGAGCTTCCTTGATCTGCGCGAATACCCGGGCCGCCGATCCGAACGGTCCGATCAGAATGCCTGCAAACAACACGAAGGCAAACAGGTCGCCGGGAGACACCGTTCCGTCGATGACCTGCCGCCCTCCGTACCACAACACCATGGCGGCGGCGGCAAAGGTGACGAAAGTGATCGTCGGCACGAACCAGGCCATGATGGTTGCGCGGCGCAACGACAGCTCCATCGCGGATTGCACTTGCGTGACGAATCGCTGTTCCTCGCGTTTGGTTTGAACAAACGATTTCACGACACGGATTCCCGCGATGACTTCTTCCACCAGCGTGCTGACGGAGGCGGTTTGGTCCTGAATGGTAGTCGAGAGGGCCCGGAGCCGCCGCCCGAACAGTTTTGCCACGACGACCAGCAAGGGCAGCAGGACCAGAATGAGCAGGCAGAGTTGCCAGTTCATCGCAAATAGGAAACCCGCGCCGCCGATGAACGTCACGATCTGTTTGGCTGCATCGATGGGTGTATCGGTCACGACGTTCTGAATGACGGTGACATCGTTCATGAGCCGGGACATCAATTCGCCGGTCCGGCGCTTCGAGAAAAAATTGACCGAGAGCGTTTGGAGATGGGCGAAGAGGTGTGTCCGGAAGTCCGCCATCACCCGTTGCGACACCCAGGCCGTCAGGTAGCTGTGTCCCATGGAGCAGAACCCCTGGAGCAAGACCAATCCCAGGAACAGGAGGATCATCTCCGTCATGCGTTCGGCATCATGCTGAACAGTGATCACATCCCAGAGTGATCCCCCCAGGCGCAGCAGGATCAGGTTCACGGCGGCGACCGCCATGACCATGACGGCGGCGGCAATCATCCGGGGGACGTAGGGCTTGAGGAAGGGGTAGAATCGGTTAAACGAAAACATGGGTGTTACGACAATCGTTTCAGAGGGGGCAGGCCTGTAGCGTATCACCATCGGTGGCGGTGATACGCATAGGACATAACCTTCGTGATGAGGTGAGATGGCGCTAGAGCTGAGCGATGGACTCGATCAAGTTCTTGTTGATCGCCACGAAGTCAGACCGATCCTTATCGTTGATCAACACGTCAGTCAGGCTGATGAACAGTCGCTGCTCTTCGTTGATCGCGTCAGACACACGATTGCGCATGGGCGGGATGAGGAAATCCCCGACGTAAACACAGTTCACCGTTCGAACGCGGATGCGAACTTTTTTTCCTTCGGGCACGGATCCCTCCGTCCATTATGTCGTGATGGGCTCAGCTCTTGCGACGCAAGAATTTCTGACGCCGGCGCAACTTTTTATACTTGTGCTTGCGCATCTTCTTCCGGCGTTTCTTGAGGACACTCGCCATACATTCAATCTCCAACTGCTAGGCGCGGGAGTCTAGTGGGTTTCGCTCCAAAATGCAAGCCAAGATTCTGCGTTGTTGACGGTCGATCGGCCGCGTGGCAGCAGGCGGCCGAGGATCGAACCTGAGGCGAGTCTGTCGGCTTGACCTCTTTCCGCCGAGGTTCCTATACTGCGCCATGATTGCATCTTGCCGGCTGATCCAGCTCCCTCTCGGTCGAATTGTCCTCGCGATGGTGCTGATCCTGACCGTGGGTTGTGCGGGAAAAACCCTTCAGTACAAGGACGATCACGACCGTATTCTCCGTATCGACCAGGCGGTGGAGTCGCTCCGTAAATCCTACGTAGAACGGGACCGGAGCGCGCTGGAGGCGTTGTTCCTTCCCTCTGGAAATCTGGATCAAGTGCAACGTGAGATTCACGCCGACTTCGATACTTTTCGCGACATCCAGTTGGAGTTATCAATCGAGCGCATCTTGATCGAAGGGGACAATATCGATGTGTTTGTCCATTGGCAGGGCCAGTGGAAACGGGATCCTGCCGAAGTGGGCACGCGCCAGCGTGGCCACGGGCGGTTGGCCTGGGTCGGTTCGCAGTCCATTCTGCTTCGGGAAGCTCAGGGCGATCTGCCCTTCGGCATGGGCGCGCGCGCCAGTGTGGGTGAAAAGCCGGCGCGCGGACAAGCCAAGCCATAGTCATGTCCTCCAGGTTGTCCACATCCAAAATTGAAACAGACTTTCTGGTGGTCGGAAGCGGCGTCGCAGGCTTGCGCGCGGCGATCGAACTCAGCCGGGCCGGGCGCGTCCTGATGTTGACCAAGGGACATCCCATGGAAAGCAATTCCATGTATGCGCAGGGCGGCGTCGCGGTGGCGTTGAGTGAGGAAGATGACGTCGGCAGTCATCTGACCGATACGTTGAAGGCCGGCCACGGGCTTTGTCGACGGGAAGCTGTGCGTGTGCTGGTCGAAGAAGGGCCGGAACGGATCCAGGAACTGATCGCCTGGGGCGCGAAGTTCGACAAGATCGGAAAGCGCTTCGCCTTTACGCGTGAGGCGGCCCACAGCCGGAGCCGCATTCTGCGCGCGCGAGGCGATGCCACTGGCAACGAGATGGTGCGCGCCCTCATGAGTTATGCCGCGAGGCAGCAGCGCATTCAACGGCTGGATCGGCGATTCACGGTCGACCTGGCGGTCGTGGACGGGCGCTGTTGCGGCGCCATTGTGCTGAATGAGATGACAGGCGAACGCACGGTGTTACCGGCTAGTGCCGTGGTGTTGTCGACGGGTGGCGCCGGGCAGGTCTACGCGCGGACGACGAATCCGGGTAACGCGACGGGAGACGGTATGGCGATGGCCCTCCGGGCCGGGGCGTTGTTGATGGATATGGAGTTCGTGCAATTTCATCCCACATCTCTGTATCTGCCGTCGAGCCCGCCGTTTCTCCTGTCGGAGGCCATCCGCGGGGAAGGCGGTCAGCTGCGCAATATCAAAGGCGAGTTGTTCATGCATCGCTACCATCCGGACGGCGCGCTGGCGCCGCGCGACGTGGTGTCGCGGGCGATCTGGTCCGAAATGGCGGCGACACGCGCCCGCCATGTGTATTTGGACGTGACGCACCTGGGCGCGGCCTTTGTGAAGCGGCGATTCCCTACCATCTATGCCACCTGTCTGCGGTACGATATCGACATGACGGAAGAATGGATCCCTGTCTCGCCCAGCGCACATTACATGATGGGCGGTGTCTGGACGGATCTGCAGGGCGCGACGACGTTATCCGGCTTATTTGCGGCCGGCGAGGTCGCATGCAGCGGCGTACATGGCGCGAATCGTCTGGCGAGCAATTCACTGTTGGAGGGTCTGGTCTTTGGCATGCGGGCTGCGCAATCCGCGGTGACCCATGCCGGACGTTTCCAGGGACCGGTGCGCCTGCCCTGTCTGGAAGAACTCGAACGAGGGCGACCCACGGATTTCGATGATCCCGAGAAGTTGCGAAGCTCACTGCGTCGCTTGATGTGGGGAAAGGTGGGGCTGGTGCGCTCGGGCGATTCGTTGATCGGTGCCTCCGCGCAACTGGTCCGCTGGATGCGCCTGCTGAGCAAGCCGTTTAGCTCGCGAGCGGCCCTGGAAGTCAAAAATATGGTGCAGGTCGCCCGCTGTATCACTGACGCGGCACTATGGCGGGAGAATAGTGTCGGGGCCCACTACCGTTCGGATTTTCCGGAGCACAATCGGCCTGGGTGGCGGCAGCATAGTCAGTTGCTGTTTGCGGACGGTCAGACTAGCGGCTCGGCAGTGAAGGAGCGAGCGCTCGTGCTTTCGACCCCAGCGCCTGTGCGCGGTACGCCCGGGAAGAAGAAAGCCGGTCGTTCGTAAGGAAGGTACGGTAGTACCGGAGTACTTTTTTGACATATTGCCTGGTTTCCGGAATAGGGGGAAGCCCTTGGTAACGCTCCACGGCATGTTCGCCGGCATTGTATGCCGCTAAGGCCAGCGGAAGGTTTCCGTTAAACCGGTCCAGGAGTTGTCTGAGATATTTTGTCCCGCCGCCGATATTCTGATCCGGATTGTACGAATCCCTGACGTCTAAGCGTACGGCCGTCTGCGGCATGAGCTGCATCAGCCCGACGGCGCCGGCGCGAGATACCGCCAGCGGGTCGAAGTCGGATTCCGTCTTGATCACCGCGCGAATCAGCGCCGGATGGAGGCGATGGACTCTGGAATGTCGCGCGATCACCGGCTCCAATTCGCCATCCGAGATGATTGTGCGCGAGCGGGGCAGTTCAGCAGTCACTCGTCTATATCGAGGATCGTTCGGCACATTGGTGAGGGAAATGGTGCCGTTGGCGTCGATATACTGATACACGTCGGCCCGACTCGGTACTGCGTTCAGGAGCAGTGCCGCGGCTACTGAGAAGAGGGCTGCTGTGTGGCTGACATGGGCCATCTGGTCTGCGGGTTCGGTGAAAGAACTGACTCCCATTCGGATGTCTCAACCGTAGCATCGGACCCCCGACCTGTCAAAAACCCCTGCCTCGAACCCGCGTGATTGCTTGATCATAACATGCTGATTTTATATGTTCTTTGTCCTCATTCGTCACCAGGACGGTTCAGCGAACCTGGTCCGGTTGGCGGCAAATCGTGCTTGTAGCCGACGCGTCAGCGGGCCTGGCCGGCCATCGCCGATGGCGAAAGAATCAACCC
>JBEIQG010000163.1:0-8631 GCA_040376625.1 Nitrospira sp.
ACCGGCCTCACCACCGCCGCGATGATCGCGCAAAACAGCGAATACGCCGTCTATACGGAAAACCAGGATGCCGTGCGCAGGGTGATCGGTGGACTTCAGGCCTTGCCGGATATCGCCTATGCCGCCGTGCTCGGCAAAGAGCGGCAGGCGCTGCTGGAAGAAACCTGGGGCGCCAAGATCGCCATCCCCACAGGGCTCAGAACACGCCTGCCCGCCGCCGGAGATGTGCTCTTCGAGGAGGTGGCCATCAACCCGGGACACCCGTCCTACATCGATATTCTGGTGCCCGTCGTCAGTCGACCGGTATCGGCCGCCGACCCGCTGTTTCTTGAGTCCAACGCGGCGGCGGCACCGGCGGCGGTCATCGGCTACATTCAGCTCGGCCTGAGTCAGGAACGGTTGCAAAAAAACCTCCAGCAATTTGTGCTGATCACCGGGTTCGTCATCGGAGTCGTGTTGGTGGTCGGACTGTCCATGTCGTTGATCCTGACGCGGAGCATCACCAAACCTATTCTGGCCTTGGTCGAAGCGGCGGGACACATCGCGGAAGGACGACTCGATGTCGATGTCGCCGCAGGCACCCATGACGAGGTAGACCGTCTGGCTGATGCATTCAACCGCATGACCCACCGGTTGCGCATCTCACAGGCTCAAGTTCTGGACTACCAACATGGTCTGGAGGACAAGGTGGCGCAGCGGACCAGGCAACTGGAACTTGCCTCGCAAGAAGCCCAGCGGCTCGCGGAAGAAACACAAGCTGCCAGCCGGGCCAAGTCGCAGTTTCTGGCGAACATGAGCCACGAGATCCGGACGCCGATGAACGGCGTGCTCGGCATGACCGAACTCCTGCTCACCACCACCCTCGACGCCCGGCAACAACATCTCACTCACACCATCGAACAATCCGGCGAGGCCCTGCTGGCCATCATCAACGACATTCTCGACTTCTCCAAAATTGAAGCCGGGAAGCTGCATCTGGAGCAACTGGATTTCGACGTGCAGGAAACCGTGGAAAATGCCGTCGAATTGTTTGCTTCGCCGGCTCAACGCAAAGGCCTCGAGCTCACCTGCCACATGCTGGGGGCAGTCCCGCGCGCCCTCCGTGGCGATCCAATACGGCTCCGACAGACACTGCTGAACTTGATCAGCAACGCGCTCAAATTTACGGCGACCGGCGAAATCAACGTTCGAGTCGAGGCCGTAGCCGAAACAGCCACGACGGTCACCCTTCGATTTGCGGTCAAAGATTCCGGCGTGGGAATTCCCGCTGAGGCCCATCAGCGCATTTTCGAGGCCTTCTCCCAAGCCGACGGCACCACCACCAGACGCTTCGGCGGAACGGGGCTCGGCCTCACGATCGTCAAGGAACTTGTCGCACTCATGCAAGGCCGGATCGGTGTCGAAAGCCAATTGGGACGCGGTTCCACTTTTTGGTTTACGGCGGTCTTCGAACGGCAACCTGCAGTGACTCCGGGCCAGGAACAGGCTCGCGAGGAGGCACTACTCAAGAAGAGGATCCTGGTCGTCGATGACACCCCGGCCAATCGCGAGATTCTGGATGAACATCTTCGCAGTTGGGGTGCGCTTCCGATCTTGGCCGCCTCGGCACAAGAAGCACTCGTGTTGCTCGGAACCACTCTCGACTCGCCGCAACCGTTCGATCTCGCCATCCTGGATCTGCATATGCCGGACATGGACGGACTGGAGTTGGCCAAGGCTATTCGAACTGATCCGCACCTCGCCGACTTGCCGCTCCTGATGCTTACATCGGTGGGCTATGACGCCAGCACAGCCGGCGTGGCTGATCTGGACGCATGGGTCACCAAACCCGTCCGGAATACCCTGCTTCGCCAAGCCCTGCTTGGCTTGCTCCAAACCGGACATCGTGCGCCCGTTCAGCTTCCATCCCTCCCGCCTACAGCCTCCGGCCCGATACCATTTCAAGCCGCCCGCCTCCTGCTGGTCGAAGACACGCCCGTCAACCGGGAGGTGGCGCTTGGCATGTTGGACATGCTCGGACACTTCGTGCAGGCCGTCGAAAATGGGCGACTCGCGGTCGAAGCGGTTGCGCGGGAACGGTACGACCTGGTTCTGATGGATTGTCAGATGCCGGAGATGGACGGCTTTAACGCCACCGCCACGATTCGGCAGCAGGAACGAGAGGCGGGAGGCCATCGCCACGTACCCATCGTCGCCCTCACCGCCAATGCGATGGAAGGAGATCGCGCCCGGTGTCTGGCCGCGGGTATGGACGATTACCTGGCAAAACCCTTTACCATGGCGCAGCTCAGTGAGAAGCTGACACAATGGCTGCCAGCACAGGCGTCTTCTGACAAGGCGGAGCCGGTCGCTTGTCCTTCGGCCAGCCCAGACAATGTGCCGTCCGATCAACCACCGACTCCCTCCGCCGCAGAGATCGACAAAGCAGCATGGGAAGCAATCCTGGCACTGCAGCGGCCCGGACGCCCAGATATCCTCGCCAAGGTTCTGACAGCCTATCTCAACGATTCCCGGATCTTGGTCGAAGAGATACGCACGGCGGTTCAAACCCAAGACCCGGTTGCGCTTGCTAGAGCGGCGCATCGGCTAAAATCCAGCAGCGCTCAACTCGGAGCCTTGGCCACGTCGGCCCACTGCAAAGAACTGGAAAACCTGGGACGACTCGCACGCCTCGACGGTGCCGCCGGCCTGCTGGCACAGCTCACAGACGCCCATCAAGCGGCCTGCGCTACAATCACCAGCGAGCTCCTGCAGCGTACGGCCTCATAACTCGTCGTTCACGGATCCGTTCCTGACTTGCGAACCGGGCCGGTCCGCGCTAGTCTTGGCCACCCATGGCCACCTACGCAATCGGCGACGTCCAGGGCTGCTTCAAATCCCTGACGCAGCTCACGAAGACCATTCAGTTTAATCCGAAGCAGGACCGCCTCTGGTTTGTCGGCGATCTCGTCAACCGTGGCCCCGACTCCCTCAATGTGCTGCGCTATATTCGTAGCCTCGGCTCCGCCGCCGTTACGGTTCTCGGAAATCACGATGTCTTCCTCCTCGCCATAGCTGCGGGACTGACGTCACTTCGTCCCAGCGATACCTTGACCCAGGTCTTAGAAGCCCCGGATCGCGATGAGCTGATGGGGTGGCTGCGTCAGCAACCGCTGGTGTATCGGGAGGGGGATTTCTTGTTGGTCCATGCGGGACTTCTGCCTGGCTGGACTGTGGAACAGGCCGAGGTCCTGGCCGGGGAAGCCCAGACGGCGATACGGGGAGATGAGTTCACGGCGACGTTGCGCGCGCTCCACCCCAGCGGGCCGTTGCAATGGCGCCCGAATCTCACAGGCTCGGTTCGTCTGGCCACCATCATTAAGGTGCTGACCCGATTGAGAGCCTGCTCGAACGAAGGCACTATGGAATCTTCCTTCTCCGGACCGCCCGATCGAACTCCGGATGGGTTTCACCCCTGGTTCGACGTGCCGGGGCGACGCAATGCGACGGCCACGATCGTTTTCGGACACTGGGCGGCCATGGGATTGAAGCTCACGCCCAACATGTTGGCACTGGACAGCGGCTGCGTATACGGGAGACAGCTGACGGCGGTGCGCCTCGAAGACCGGAAGATGTTTCAGGTACGATGCGAGGAGACCCGTGGCGGAGGGTGACCGGCCAGCCATGGTCGATTGGCCACGGTACACGAACAGGACATTTCCCACCTACCGCTTTCTTCCCGGGCGAACCCCCCATCCACGTCGCCATCCGCAGGGCCATTCGTTCAAACAACCAGAACCGTACCCGCGCCCCTTCGAGCCTGAACTATGGGCGACCTCCGAGGACTATCTCTACGGCATCGATCTCTACAACTGGACCTATTGGTGGGAAGCGCACGAAGTCTTTGAGGGATTCTGGCATGCCTACGGCCGCACCACCCTGGAAGGCAACTTTTTCCAAGCGCTCATTCAATGCACCGCTGCCAATCTGAAACGTGAGCTTGGCTTCGAACAGGCGACGCAGAACCTCGTTGCGCGGGCCCACGCTCGCCTCATGCTTGTCCCTGATCACTACATGGGATTGGATATCCCCGCCGTCGCAGAACAGTTTGCGAGTTGGCTGAATCAGGGAAAACCGGACGCGCACATTCGGCTCATACTATCGAAAGATCGGAAAGAGACCCAAACGCGTTGAATGCGAGAGATGGCGAGCCTGCTCAGTGATAGCTTTCAGAATCGGACGGGAAGGTGCCCTGCTCAACCTCGTCCTTGTATCGGCGCAGGGCTTGGAGCGCATCGGCCTTGAGATGGCCGTACGGCTTCACGAATTTCGGCACAAACTCATCAAACAGACCGAGAAGATCATAGAGGACGAGCACCTGCCCGTCGCAATGCGGACCAGCCCCGATACCGATGGTGGGAATCGTGAGCGTCTCGCTGACCGTCTTCGCCAATCCCGCGGGAATCGCCTCCAGCACAATGGCGACAGCACCGGCAGCTTCTAAGGCCAGGGCATCGTCGATCAAGGGTTGCGCCCGATCCTTGCCCTTTCCCTGCACTTTGTACCCGCCATATTGCTGGACGGATTGTGGCGTCATGCCGAGGTGACCGATCACCGGGATCCCGATCCTGGCCATCGCCGCCACGCGATCTGCCACAGCCGCCCCCCCTTCCAGCTTCACCGCATGGGCGCCAACCTGCAGGAACTGGCCGGCGTTTCGCACCGCCTCCTCCTGGCTGACCTGATACGACATAAACGGCATGTCACCGACCACCAGTGATCGCTGAACCGCTCCGGCCACCAGCTTGGTGTGGTACAGCATCTGCTCCATGGTGACCGAGAGGGTATTGGGCTTGCCTTGCACGACCACGCCGAGCGAGTCGCCCACCAGAATCACATCGATGCCGGCTTGCTCGACGATGCGCGCGAACAGCGCGTCGTAGGCCGTGACCACCACGATCTTGCGTCTATCGCGCTTGCACTTCTGCAAGTCGGGGACAGTCATCACCCGAGCTCGGCTTTCGTGAGAATTTCCGGCAACCGTTCCGTTGATTTGATGGCCATAATATGGACGCCGTCGCAGTAGGGACGTACCGCCTTGATGGTCCGCACCGCAATCTCCACGCCCGCATCAAGCGCACGTTTGTCCCCGGCCGCGCGCATCTCGTCGATCATGTCCTGGGGCACAGAGACGCCGGGAATATTGGCGTTCATGAATTCCGCCATCTTGGCGTTGCGCAACAGTAGAATCCCGGCGAGCACCTTCACCTTGAACGGGCGCACTGCGGCCATAAAATTTTTGAACTGCTCCGGCTGATAGATTGCCTGGGTCTGGAAGAACTCCGCTCCGGCTCGAACCTTAACCTCGAACTTGACCAACATCGGGCCGAGGGGATCGGCTTCAGGAGTTACGGCGCCGCCGATCGTGAAGGCGGTGGATCCGTCGAGTTTATTGCCCGCATAGTCTTTACCGTTATTCAAGCCCGTCACCAATTGCATGACCTGAACAGAATCCAGGTCATACACCGGCTTGGCCTCTTTGTGATCACCTACGGTGGGATAGTCACCGGTCAGACAAAGGATGTTTCGGATGCCCAGGATATGCGCACCCATAAGATCGGATTGCATGGCAATGCGATTACGATCCCGGCAGGTCAACTGCATGACCGGGTCATGTCCCAGTTCATACAAGACCCGGCAGACCGGCAATGACCCGGCCCGCACGATCGCCGCTGTATTGTCGGTGACATTGACCCCATGCACGCGCCCGACGAGCGCCTTGGCACTTTCTACTACATGGGTCAGGTTCGTGCCCTTCGGCGGGTTATATTCCACCGTGACCGCAAATTGCCCCTGGGCCAATACGTCCTTGAGTCGCCGCGGCTCCCGGCTCATCTAAATCTCCTATCCATTTCCGTCCTTCCCGGGACTATCCCATCTCACAGCAGATAGGCCGCAGACACCTTCACTGGCGCGTCCTCACGAGGTCCAGCTGAGGCCTCGGCCTGGCTCCTGCTACTTCATGCCTGCCATTCTCTTAGCAGATTCAACCGTATTGTCGAGCAACATCGCAATCGTCATCGGCCCCACTCCGCCGGGAACCGGACTGATCCACCCGGCCTTCTGGCTGACTGACTCAAAATCGACATCTCCCACTACCTTGCCGTCCGGAAGGCGGTTCGTTCCCACATCGATCACTACCGCGCCTTCGCGCACCATATCGGCCGTCACGAATTTGGCTTTCCCGATCGCGACCAGCAGCAATTCCGCCTCCCGGCAGACAGCCGGCAGGTCTTTCGTTTTGGAATGACAAATCGTGACCGTCGCGTTGCGGTGGAGCAGCATGAGCGCGAGGGGTTTGCCGACGATGTTGCTGCGGCCAAGCACCACCGCCCGTTTGCCCTCGATCGACACTCCGGTCGATTCGATCATCTTAATGACCCCTTTCGGAGTGCAGGCCTCAAAAATCGGACTCCCTTCGACGAGGCGCCCGAAGTTGTACGGGTGAAACCCGTCGGCATCCTTCTGCGCGGACACCGCGTCAAGGACGACCTTGCTGTCGATATGTTTGGGCAGCGGCAGCTGCACCAAAATGCCGTGAATCTTCGGATCGGCATTCTTCTGGGCGATCAGGGACAACAGATCGGCCTGAGTCGTGCTGGCAGGTAACTTCGAATCGTCGATATAGATGCCCGCTGCATCGCAGGCCTTCTGTTTACTTTTAACATAGAGATGCGAGGCGGGATCATCACCCACCAGGATTGTCGCCAAACCCGGTTTCAACCCTGTTTTGGCCAGTACCGCCGCGGATTCTTTCGCGAGTCCTTCACGAACCTGTTGCGCCAACGCCTTCCCGTCTATAATTCGAGCTGCCACGATATCCTCCCTGGCCTGAAATAGAAGCAAAAAGTGTCGGCACCATAGCAGGCAATTTTTCGACAAGTCAACGCTGGAGACTCCGCTTAGACGATCGGCGGCGCCCCGTCAGGAAGCGATATTCCACCACTCCTCTCCTGACGCAGCCACTCCGCAATCAGTCGCGCCTTCATGCACCGACCTGCGGCTTCCTTGACAGTCTCAGAGGCCCTTGGCTACGATGCAACAACAGAATCCTCTGTGCGACACCTTCGTTCATGAATTCCAGGACCATCCGCCACAACAGATTCACACGGCTACTGCGCCGCCGCGGTCTCGGCCTGGCGTTCGGGCTGGCCATTGGAGTCCTGCTCCATCTCCCCTGGGCCTGGGCTCTTCAAGTGAGCGGACTGGAGTCTCCGCATAGTTTTCTGGCCGACCCGGCGACGAAGTCCTATTACATTTCGAACATCAACGGGGAAGCCGATGCCCGGGATAACAATGGATTCATTACCAAGCTGAGCGACGACGGGCGAATTACGGCCTTCAAGTTCATTGAAGGCGGCCGCGGAGACGTCACGCTCCATGCGCCCAAGGGCATGGTAGTCGTCGATGACGTCCTCTACGTCACCGACCTGGATACCCTGCGCGCCTTCGACAAGACGACTGGTAAACCTCTTGCCACTCTGGCACTCCCACGCTCCGCAGCCGGTGGCGCCTCCCAGTCCCTCATGGATGTGGCCTCCGATGGCCAAGGCCATCTCTACCTGGCCGACCAGGGCGGCAACGCGATCTATCGGGTGGATCTAGCGCCGACATTGACGTTGTCGTTGTATGTATCCGGTGCGCACCTGGCCGGTCCCTCCGGAGTTGCCGTGCATCCCAAGACCGGACATGTGGTGGTGGTGAGTTATGATTCCGGAAAGATCTTTGACATCACCCCCGAGGGCACGCTCACAGAACTGGCTTCGAACGGATTTTTCACCGCCCGATTCCAGAATCTCAGCGGCGTGGATTTCGACCGGTGGGGCAGTATGTATGTCTCGGATGGTACGAAGGGCAAGATCTGGCGCATGCTCCCGAATGGGAAGTTTCAGGTGATCGCAGAATATTTGCCGGGTCCATCCGATGTGGGAATTGACCGGGTCAACCATCTGATTCTCGTCCCCTACCAGGACTCCAATGCCGCCGAGGTCAACGGCCTCGAATCGCCGAACGCTCCATCGGGTGATCGGGCCAAACGCACACTGGCGGACTATGGATTCGTCGAACCCAAGAAATCCGACAAGGAAGGATCTCCCCGCAAATGAGCCGATGTGTGTACTGCAAACAACGCAAAGGCAAACGTTCTTGTCCCGCCCTCACCGGTCTGATCTGCAGCCAATGCTGCGGGGAGCATCGGCTGACGAGAATCTCCTGTCCTCCTGACTGCGACTATCTCGACGCCGGAAGCGACTACCAGCAGAAGCGGCTGGGTGAGCAGTTCGCCCCGGTCCGGCGGGAGCTTTACCGGCAACTAAGTGTGGCGGGCGGCGAAAAGGCGGCCGCGCTGTTCAACCTCATCGAGGTCGTCACCTTCGGCTATTTCCACGACCGACGCGACGGCCAGGATGCCGAGGTCTTTGCCGCCATCCAAGCCCTTCGCCGGACCTTGAGTCCCCTTCATGTGCCGTCGGCTCCGATGCCGGTGTTTGCGGAGCGGCTCAAGAAGGAATACGACACATTCGTCAAACAACAGCCTCAACAGGTGAGTGACGCCGGATCAGCCCCGGAAATTCTCGATCGCGCGGTCGCGAT
>JBEIQG010000049.1:0-18282 GCA_040376625.1 Nitrospira sp.
CCTGCAAAACTTCATGCTTTGCTTGGCAAGTCTCGCCTCTTCCTCAATACTAAGTCACAGCATCACCGTAGATCACTGGTCTCTAAACTGATTTCGCCCCTGTTGCACGTCGTATGGCGCCGCAATAGCTCGGGTGGGAGGCGAATTCGCGCTGATCGGAGTCTCTGCATGAACTCTCGCCTGACTGCACCCCTGATCGGCCTGGCCCTCACGGTGGCCGGGTTGCTCACGCTTGAAGGGCTCTCTCGCGTGCTACTCACGGCAGAGGCCGACCTGGCCTCGACGCATCCGGACTGGTATCAGTACACGCCGGAGCTGGGATGGGAGCGCCGACCCCATTTCAAGGGGCTGGTCGCCGGAGAACTGCACCGCCATGATCCGGCGCGATACCTGCGCGAATTCGATGCGCACGGCTTCTTCGCCCTTGATACGGAGCAGATCGGCGCGACTCCGCATAAGCGTATCCTTGCGATCGGCGACTCCAATACCTTCGGCTGGGGCGTGCCGACCCGTAATGCATACCCGGAAGTGCTGGACGATCTGCGCCCGGACGCCGACGTCATCAACCTGGGCGTGAGCGGATACACCTCCTTGCAGGGTTATGCCTCGTTGATCAAACATTTCGACACGGTACGCCCCGATGTGGTGATCGCCTCGTTCAGTTTCAACGATCGTCGGGTCGTGCCATCGGATGCGGCCGCCGATAGTCATGAGAAATTCGAACGGGAAGCGCGGCTGCATCGATTGGACTTCAGAGAAAAAATCTATCTGTACAGAGGGCTGCAACGCCTCCTGGGCAGATTACATCTGGTCAAAAGCAGCGGCGACGGCAGCGTGACCGTCGACGCGAGGACGGCCCCAACCAGGGTCTCGCCCGAACAATACCGGGCCAATCTCGAACGCATCGCGCGATTCTGTCGCGAACGGCGCGTGCCGTTGATATTTATCGCGTTTCAGGACAATCCGGCCCACTCCGAGCACCTGCGGGCAGGAATCGTTCATCTGAACAACCAGCGTTATGAACAGGCAGAAGCGGAATTGCGGATTGCGATGAATCTGGACAACTGGTTCTCAGATCTCGCCAGAAAATACCTCGCCGTGGTCCTGGAACAACGAGGGGCGGCAGAAGAAGCGACGCTCACGGCAAGCCTCACTCTGCCCGCCTGGAAATTGGCCCACGGCGGGATGCCGCTGCGCCTCGACAACGAATACAACGACATCGCGCGGACCGTGGCCCGCGAGTACGGAGCCGTCGTCGTCGAGGCCGGTCAGGTCCTCGCCCAGGACGCCAGTCTGTACCTTGATCTCTGCCATCCGGACGAACGCGGCCACCGCATCGTGGCGAAGTTGGTGAACGGAATCCTCGACGGCCTACTGCATCCGCCTCAGATCGCAGCCCAATCCTGAGCCAGCGAAAGGACGCCCTGACATGTCCACTCCTATGCGGGACGCTGGCCGATCGCCTGGCACCACCCTTTCCGGGCCACGCCGCGCGCTCTTCCGAGTGATCGTGGCACTGCTGGCAGTGTCTCCCCTCATCGCCTGTGAAGTACTGCTGCGATATTCCGATGTGCGGATCGCCGACGACCCGTTTCTCAATTTTGGTCAGGTCGACTCCTACTTTGCTCAAAAAGAAGTCGACGGTCGTCCCCATTACCAAGTGGCCAATCGGGAAGTCTATCGTGAACGGAACACTGTCTTTCCCGTCAAGAAAACACCTCAGACGTTTCGCGTGTTTTGCCTTGGCGGGTCCGCCAGCGCCGGTTGGCCGCATCCGCAGGAGGAAATCTACACTCGTTACCTGCAACGTGCGCTGGAAGAAGCCTATCCGCAACGAAGCATCGAGGTACTTAACGTCAGCGCCCATGCCTATGCGGCCTACCGTGTCCGTCTGATCTTTCAGGAAGTCATCGAATTTGAACCGGACCTCATCGTCATCTACAGCGGAAACAATGAGTTTCTTGAAAAGCGGGTCTATGACGAAGCGTCGGCTTGGTGGGAACCGGTCTCAAGAGCACTGAATCGGCTGCATCTCGTCCGGCGGGTCAAAGGCAGCTCGTTGGGGCGTCGGCTGTGGCCCGCGAACACGCTCCTGGCTGACGAGCGCCAGCATGTCGCCTACGAACAATGGTCGAAGATCGAACAACTCGCGCTCGAGCTTCGACGAAATCCCCGCCAATACCAGCAGGTGAAGAACCATTACGCCTTCAGCATTCAATCGATGGTCGAGACCGCACGGGATCGGAAGGTTCCGGTCATTCTTGTCTCGGTCCCGGTGAATTTGCGACAGTGGCATCCGAACGTGTCTCATCAGCCTCTCCAAGGGCCGACGCTCCAGACGTGGGAGCGCCTCTATCGGAGCGGCGAGGGACTTCTGGTGCAAGGTGATGCCTCGGGCGCAGCCCGCCGCTTGCAAGAGGCCGCCGGACTCGCTCCCTTCCATGCGGAAACGCACTTTGCCCTTGGACGGGCCTTGGAACAGGCCGGTGACTATCAGGCTGCGCTCCAGTCATACAGTCGCGCGCGCGATCTGGACTACAACCCGTTTCGTGCGCCGTCCGACCTGAATCAGATACTCAGGCAGATCGCAGGTCGATACGACCACACCTCGCTTGCGGACGCCGAACAGGCATTTCTCGCGGCCAGCGCTCCACTGGCTCCTGGGTTCGACCTGTTCCTGGACTACGTGCATCCGACAAAACGCGGCAATCTGCTCGTTGCCAAAACGGTCTATGACGAGATCGTCGCGCGCGGTCTCCTCGGGCCGACGTCCGTCGGCTCGACCACGGTGTTTTCCGGAGGATCACCGGCGATCGACGGCAACGGCCTCTACGAGGAGCAACACGACTATGCAATGCAGGGCGTCCTGGTCCGTCTCTTCGTCATGATGCATCAGTATGAAAGCGCGGTGGAGAAAGCCCGTACCCTGTTAAATGCGCCCGGCGCGCTTGACGCGCTTCGTCGCAAGGAGGACGGCAAGCTGGTCGAAGGCGTGCTGAACGTGTTCCCCGATGTGATCAACCAGGAGCGGGCACTCGCTCTGGGCGCCGCAGTTGATGCGCATCTTCGCCGACAATTGGAGACTCGCCTCAAGGCCTTTTACCGGGAGAATTTCGGCGGGTACGAAGAGTTTCGGACGACGGTCACAACCTCGCCGGACAGGACCCCGCCTGTGACATGACCGCCGCTTGCATGTGCCGAACGGGAACGGTTGGTGCGCCTAACACCCCCGTGAAACGATGCACGCTCGCCGGACGCACAGATGCGGGCTCATCGTATCAGGCCAGCCACGCATGGATGCCGCAGTCTCTCGCGTTCCTCGTGTCTTTTCCGTCCTTCTCATAGTACTCGTCTTCCACGCGTCGCCCGCCCTTGCTCAACTATCCCGCCCGACTGATGAAATCACCAAGCCGACCGACGATGTCTATCTGTTCCGTCATCAGTCGCATCAGAACATCTTCTTCGTCACGCCGGAAGGAGTGATCGTCACCGATCCGATCAGTCCTGAAGCCGCCACCTTCCTGAAATCAGAGAAACTTGGGAATTGGAAATACCTGACCTTTGCCGATGACCAGATTACACTTCCGACCATCAAGGCGCCGAGAGTCACGACCTCCGTCCCCTCATCGGTGCCGGCCAATGAGAAGTTTACGCTCTTCGCTCTGCCCACTCATTTCAACGCGTCGTTCTCAGACGGGCGGGTCAACTTGCTGACGATCTCCAATTTGCTCTCATCCTCGCCTGGGACAATGGGAAACTCGGTGTGACCGTCAAGAAGGGCAACGTGAAGAAATTCACGCCGTTTGACAGAATGTTCGGCTGAATCGCAGCTGGAATCGCATCGCCCTCACAGGGAGGCGGTCCGCGCCGTGGTCGAGGAGACGGAGCTACGGTTTCTTTTTTTTCTTATCGGAAGGATTGTCGGAAAAAAGCAACCAGGCGAGGACGACGAAACCGATCGCCACACCAGTCACTGCCAGCCATGTGCCGAGTTTGTCCATTAGTTCCTCGTCTCTGGAGGTCCTTGTAACGCAGCCAAGGTGGGTTTGTCGAGTCGCTTTACTTTCAAGTTGTCATCCACCGTCACCAGCTTGGCCGAGCCCTCGACCACCACGCGCCCGCTCATCCGTTCTCTTATGACATGGGCGAAGGTGAGAGAAGCCTGGCCCACCGCCGCGAGGTTCGTATCGATGGTTAAGATATCACCATAGCGGGCAGGTGACCGATAGTCCAGTTCTGCATGCACGACCATAAACTGCGTCCCGCCGTCCAGTAACTCGGCAACCGACAGGCCCCGCTCTTCAAGATAGTGGGTCCGCGCCCGCTCGAAATACTTCAGATAGTTGGCGTAGTACACCACCCCGCCGCAATCGGTGTCCTCGTAATAAATGCGAATCTCCATTGGCGGCTAGAGGCTGAGGACAGGAAACTTCGGCAGCGAGGACTCGCTCACGCCGGTGAGTTTCATAACCACATCGGACAGCTGCTGCACACGCTCGGCTTTGATCGCCTCAAACCCGTGGCCCAGCACCGCGTGGTTGGCGGCGTCGAAAAGCGGTTTCATCTTGGGCCAATCACGAAGAAACGCCTGTCCCATCTGATCGCCCAGACCGGCCAATACCCGGAACTGGCTCTGCAACGGCAGCTTGTACTTGCCGTCCACATCGTCCAGGTAACAGGTGCGGCAGGTGTCGCGCATCGCATCAGGCACTTGCTCCGGTTGCACATCCCAGGTCTTGATCTTGTACTGTTTGAAGAGCTGCCGCTGGGCGCAGGCTTCCATTGCGCGTACGAGCGCCACCATGGACCGCTCATAATCATGGTCCACGTGGGCACGGCGATGGGCATGCGCGAGCAGATCGAGCACCACACCTTCCTTTACGTCGGCAGGATCCAGCACCAGCTTTTCCAAAAATCCGTTATTGGCTTTGATCAAGGGCAGGAGCGCCTTCAACCCGGGCGGGCCGCCCCAGAGCGAGGCCATGTCGAGCGCCTTCAACGAGGTCTTCAGTTTGTCCCATGCCTGGCGGTAGTGAAACTGTTCCCACAACCCGTACCCCGATGCCAATTCGCCGAGGGCACGATAGAGGGGCTTTTGTCCCCCACTCACGCGAGCTTC
Source organism: Nitrospira sp. (assembly GCA_040376625.1). Classification (GTDB taxonomy): domain Bacteria; phylum Nitrospirota; class Nitrospiria; order Nitrospirales; family Nitrospiraceae; genus Nitrospira_A. The sequence continues at coordinate 5,120 of JBEIQG010000049.1, forward strand.
CAGGGTATGAAACAGCGTGGCGGCGGCTCTGAACGAACCATGATTAAAGGCGTCGCTGGCCTCACGGCGCACCACGACCGCCGACTCATCCCAGGGATTGCCTTGCAGCCAATACTTGGTCATCCCGCCGATGGCGATCGCCTCGCCTTCTTCGCGGCCCTCCGCATCGACCAGGCTAATGACCCGCGATGTCCAGGGTTGACTCACCGTCGCCAGCGCCGCAGCCATAGCTGGGGTGGCGCCGGTCAAATCGACCACGACCTCACCCACTTGCACGGCCCAGTTTCGGAAAAGGTCGTGAATAGATCGTGACAGGGCCTGATGGCAGGCGATAACGTCGCTCGGATCAGGCGTCACCACCCAATCCCAACGCTTCGGCATCTGCTGTACCAGCGGTTGCACCGCCTCCTCGATCTGCGTCTTTGCCGATTCCGGCACAAAAAAGCAGAGCAATTCCGGCTGCAGCCGGTTAATCACATAGGCGGCGAGCGAGGGCGCGTCGGTAAAGGCCAGGATGAGCGCTTTGACAGGAGTATCCGCAGGCATGACCGCGGACTATACCACTGCACTCCGGCCGCTTCAACGAACGACGGTTTCCTCACAATCCTTGACGGTCCCGGGAAAGACGCATAGACTCCCGCGTGAACACGAGACAACTCCGCTGCTCGCAACGGCTGAGGAGGTGCGATGACCTGGTGGCTCTGGGCCTTTCTGGGACTGTTTCTGCTCGGCAGCGAAATCCTCACGCCCGGCGGGTTCTACATGTTGTTCTTCGGTATCGGGGCGCTGGTGGTCGGCGCACTGGTCGGCCTGGGCATGGTCCAGAGTGAATGGATGTCCTGGCTCCTCTTTTCGGTCTTCTCCGTCGCTTCCCTCGTCATCCTTCGTCCCCCGCTCCGCCGTCTCATGACAGGCGACCGGGGCAACGTCTCACCGGTCGATACGATGGGCGGCGAAACCGCCATCGTCCTGGATGACCTTCCTCCCGGCGCCACGGGCAAGGTGGAATGTCGGGGCAGTACCTGGAATGCGCATAACGCCGGCGATAAGCTGCTGCTCAAGGGACAACGCAGCCGCGTCAAGCGCGTCGACGGCATCACCCTGTGGATCATATCTGAATGAGGTCGCACCATCATGGAGGATAGCGGAATGCCAGGCGGACTCTGGGTTGTCATTTTTCTCGCAGGCCTCGTCCTGCTCGTCATCTCCAAAACCGCGCGCGTCGTGCCGCAACAGAGCGCCTACGTCGTCGAGCGGCTGGGCCGGTACTCCAGGACACTCGGCGCAGGGTTTCACATTCTGTGGCCCTTTCTCGACAGCGTGCAGTACAAACACTCGCTGAAGGAAACTGCCATCGATATTCCCGAACAGATCTGCATCACGCGCGATAATGTGCAGGTCGGCGTCGACGGCATTTTGTATTCCAAGGTCTTGGACCCGCAGCGGGCCTCCTACGGCATCAGCGACTATCGCTTCGCGATCACTCAGTTGGCCCAGACCGCGCTCCGGAGCGAGATCGGCAAAATTGAACTCGACCGTACATTCGAAGAACGCACCAACATCAACAGCCAGGTCGTGAACGAGCTGGATAAGGCCACGGAACCCTGGGGCGTGAAGGTGCTCCGGTATGAGATCAAAAACATCACCCCGCCGAAAGACGTGCTGGCCGCAATGGAAAAGCAAATGCGGGCCGAACGGGAAAAACGGGCCGTGATTCTGACCTCCGAAGGCGAACGCGACGCCGCCATCAACCAGGCGGAAGGCGAGAAGCAGCAGGTCATCAAGGCCTCCGAGGCGAAAAAACAGCAGCAGATCAACGAGGCCGAGGGCGCAGCCTCCGCGATTATGGCCATCGCGAGCGCGACGGCCGACGGGCTCCGCAAAGTCGCCGAATCCACGCAAATCCCTGGCGGCTACGAAGCCGTGCAGCTGCGCGTCGCCGAACAGTACATCACCAAGTTCGGGGAACTGGCTAAAGCCAGCAATACGCTGGTGCTCCCCGCCAATGTCTCGGATGTCGGCTCCATGCTGACGCTGGCCATGAACATGATCACCAAACGGTCTTCGCCCACGCCGCCCGGGAAATAAGAAACACCGTCCTGTCGTTTGACAGTGACTCGGGGCTTCCCTACAATTCCGAACGATGAGAGATTTCGCCATCAAGGCCTTCGACGATAGCGCCGAGATCAAACGACGCTTCGCGCGGGAGCATGCCGACCGAATCGTGCAGGTCGCGCAGCTCATTGGTCGCGCGTTTCAGGCCGGACACAAAGTCTTGCTCTTTGGCAACGGCGGCAGTTCCACTGATGCCGCGCATATCGCCGCTGAATTTGTCGGCCGCTATAAACGCGAACGTGCCCCCTTACCGGCGATGGCCCTCGCTACGGACATTGCCGCCATCACTTGCATCGCCAACGACTACGGTTTCGAGGAGCTGTTCGCCCGGCAGGTTCACGCACACGGTCAGCGGGGAGATGTGGCCATCGCGATCAGCACGAGCGGCAACTCCCCCAACGTGTTGAAAGGGGTCGAAGCGGCAAAATCCCTGGGCCTCAGCACGATCGCCTGGACCGGCGGAACCGGCGGCAAACTGGCCGGTATGGTGGACTACCCCTTCGTCGTGCCTTCCACGCTGACCGCCCGCATTCAGGAAAGTCACATCACGCTGGGCCATGTGCTCTGCGAACTCATTGAGGATCACGTTCTTGCCACCCCGGCGTAAGCGTCCCGATGCAGCCTCCGCGCCCCCTGCGATCATCCGGCCGATCGATGCGTCGCGACTGAAGACCTATCCACTCCAGCGCAGGCATAGCAAAGTCCAGGTCTCGAACTTTGCCAAGGTCTGGACCAAGGGTCGATCGTTCGCGCGATTTCTGGACTCACTTCCCGATATCCTGGCGGTCAAGACGTTGCGCGAGGTGGCACAGGCCATTGCCAAAGCCCATCGCAACGGCCGGCCGGTGATCGTCGGCATGGGCGCCCATGTAGTGAAGGTGGGGTTGGGCCCGCTCCTCGTGGATCTCATGCAACGGGGCATCGTCACCGCGCTCGCCATGAACGGCGCCGTCATCATCCATGACTTTGAACTGGCGTTCCTGGGGCACACGTCCGAAGAAGTGGACGCAGAGATCGACTCCGGCCGATTCGGCATGGCGGAGGAAACCGGTCGTATGCTGAATGAGGCGATCACCCTTGGCATGAAGGAAGGCCAGGGCCTCGGGGAATCGCTCGGCTGTTACATCCATCGACGCAAGTCGCAGTTTCCTCATCGCGCCACAAGCCTGCTGGCCACCGGCTTCCGGCTGGGCCTTCCCGTCACCGTGCACGTGGCCGTAGGGACCGACATCATCCATATGCATCCATCAGCGGACGGCGCCGCAATCGGAGCCGGGTCGTTGCTTGATTTCCGCCGGCTGGCCGCCGTCGTCTCCGGCATGGAAGGCGGGGTCTACCTCAACCTGGGGTCCGCCGTGATCTTGCCGGAGGTGTTCTTGAAAGCCGTCTCGCTCGGGCGTAACCTTGGCCATCCATTGACGAACATCACGACGGTGAATATGGATTTCCTCACACATTATCGCCCCATGACCAACGTCGTCCGCCGCCCCACCCAAAAAGGCGGCAGGGGATATGCCTTAACCGGCCACCACGAGATCATGGTGCCGCTGCTGGCCGCTGCCGTGATTGAAGAGTTGTCCGGCCGCTGAGCCAGAGCGTCCACGGTCCTCTGAACGGTTCACTATCACCATCTGCCTGTGAGTAGCATCATGCCCTCTCCTGAACCGCTGCTCGCCATTTGGGCCGATCTCAACCGCCGCTATTTTCAGGACACCTTGCCCCCGATTCCCATTGAATGGAGCCGGCGACTGACCTCTTCTGCCGGGATGTTCGTCTGCCGGATCGGGCCCCGACAGCCGTTCGCCAGGACTGTCGAGGAACCGGCCAGACGACGCTGCATCAGACTGTCGGCGGTGCTGCTTCCCAGGAACAATCCGGGGCCGGGCCACGAAACCATCATGACCCTGGCACATGAAATGATTCACCAGTGGCAATACGATATCCTGAAGCGGCGCCCGAACCATGGTGCCGATTTCCGTCGCATGATGGCCAGGATGAATCGTGACGGCCTGGGGATCACCATCTACCACTCACTGGGCAGAGACGTAGCCGCGCTGGCCAAGTATGCCTGGCGCTGTCAGCACTGCGGTTGCCTTTACCAACGTCAGCGCCGGACCATTCACCCGCGCCGGCATTTTTGCGGCTCCTGTCGAGGGCCGCTCCGCGAGGTGCCTGCCGTGGTACCTGCCACCACCGCGGAACCGGCCCACACCCCTGCCGCAGGCTCTCAGCTCGGCCTCTTCTTCACCACCGTGTAGGACCTCGATGTCCGGACGATGGCCCCGACAAATCCTCTTCGGCGACATCGACGCCATGTTTGCGTCGGCTGCCGTTCTGGCCGATCCGTCGCTGAGAGGCAAACCGGTTGCCGTCGGCGGGCCTCCGCCCCGCGGCATTGTCGCCGCAGCGAGTTATGAGGTCCGTCGATTCGGGGTCCGATCGGCAATGCCGACGATTCAGGCCATGCGACTCTGCCCTCAGCTCGTTCTCGTACCGCCAGACCGTCCGTTGTACCAGCGTCTGCACCGTCAGCTTCAGGACATCACCAGCCGGTTTTTCCCGGAAACCGAGTGGACCAGTGTCGATGAGTTTTATACGGATACGACCAGACTACAGACCCGCCATCCGGATCCGCGCGAGTTAGGGCAGGCGCTCAAGACCGACATTACCCGCGTCACGGGCCTCACCTGCACCGTTGCCCTGGCGTCCGGCAAGACCGTCGCCAAAATCGCCGCCGATGCGCATAAGCCCGACGGGCTCGCCGTAATTGAACCGGGTACAGAGTCGGTATTCCTCGCCCCGCTGCCGGTTCGTTCCTTGCCCGGTATAGGTCCAAAATCCACCGAAGCCATCGAGCGTCTGGGCATTCATCGCGTCGGCGACCTGCTCGAGCCTCGATTCGAACAATCTCTCATCCGTCTACTTGGCTCGCGGCTGGCGGCGTTCCAATCCCTCGCGCGCGGCCATGATTCCGATCCGGTGGTGGCCGATCGCGAGGCCAAGAGTATGAGCCATGAAACCACTTTCGACGAAGACACGAACGATCCGGCGCTGCTGGAACCGATCGTTCATGGCTTCCTTGAGACGCTGACGCACGATCTCCGGCTGGAGGGACTCGCCGCCGGGTCATTCACCGTGAAACTCAAAGATTCGCACTTTCGCATCACGACGCGGCAACGGAAGTTCTCGTCACCGGTGAACTACGATCCGGATATGTGGCCCGACATCCGCCTGGCCCTTCGCGACCTATTGCAGTCGCAATCGCGCTATCGGCTGGTGGGCCTCGGGCTATCGGATCTCGTCCCGGCCCCAGAACCCCTGTTCGACCGGCGACAGCGCGATGCGGTGGCGATTCTCGACCGCTTGATCGAGCGACACGGCGCGGGGGTGGTTCGCCTTGGAGGAGTTCCACAGAGCAGCGAAGGCGCAAAGAAGCGTGGACCTCGCACGAAACCCTGACGGACCAGGCACAATGAGACTGTCGCCGATTCGTGGTGGCAGACTTTTTCCACATCCTGTTAAGATGAGTTTTTTACGGCGCACCCACGATGCACAACAAGATCACCACGAACCAAGAACTTGCCTCACGACTCGATGAGCGCCGTCGGCAGGGACATCGCATCGTCTTCACGAACGGCTGCTTCGACCTGATGCACATCGGCCATACCCGGTATCTGCAAGCGGCCCGCGATCTGGGGGATGTGCTGGTGGTCGGCGTGAATTCAGACGCATCCGTGCGCGCGCTGAACAAGGGCGTGGATCGTCCCATTGTGCCGGATGTCCAGCGAGCCGAGATCCTGGCTGCATTGGCCTGCGTGGACTATGTGGTGATCTTCCCTGAACCGGATCCCGGCGCCCTCATCGCAACTCTTCAGCCGGATATTCTCGTAAAGGGCGGAGACTGGTCGGCAGACCGGATCGTCGGACGGGAAACCGTTGAAGCCCGTGGCGGCCTCGTGCAGACCATTCCGCTCGTCCCCGGCGTCTCGACGACCACCCTGGTGCAACGTATTCGCTCCACGACAGCCTAAAGACCACTGATCAACTTCAATCGTCAGGACAACAAAAACATGCAGGATGGTCAAGAAGTTCGTCCAGCGAGGCCGCACCGAGCAAAGGGGCGAAGCGTACTCTGTGCTGTACGTTGAGCCTCTGCGCGATGCGAGAACAAAGCTGGCCGACTTTTTCACCATCCTGCGAAGGATATTGTGCCTCCTCTGATCCCTCCACATCTGACTCAGTGGCTCGCGCCTGCCCGGGAAGCCCTTCGTAGCGGCTCCGGCAAGCCCTGCCTCATGGGGTTGCATGGCTCGACTGCGGGCTTGGGGCTGGCGCTTCTCACGCACAGCCTGCCGTCTCAGCCCCTGGCCGACCGTTCCTGGTTGATCGTGGCCAAAAGCGATGACGAGGCGGAACGCCTCTATCGCGACACGCTGTTCTTTAGAACACTCTGCGGACAGTCCGGCGACGATCTCGCGCTCTTCCCGAAATGGGAGACGCTGCCCTATGAATCGACAGTTCCTCACATCGATCTGGTAGCGCGACGCATGCAGACGCTCAACCGCCTTTGCACCACCGCACGCACGGTGCTGTTTACCTCCATCCCGGCCCTGACGCAGCGGGTGTTGCCGGCCCTGGTCTTTACCGACGCAATCCTGCAATTTCAACCGAATGGTTCCCTGGAGCGGGAGGTGCTCGTCTCCAGCCTGTTGCGGTTGGGCTACCGGAAAGGCTCGGTGGTGGAAATCCCCGGCGAGTTCAGCATTCGCGGCGGGATTGTCGATATCTATTCGACCGCCTATGCCGACCCGCTACGGGTAGAGTTTCTCGGCGACACGATTGAATCGATCCGCTTCTTCGATCCGGCCACGCAAAAATCGACCGACAAGATCAAACAGGCCTGGGTGCTGCCGGCCCGCGAATTGATTCGCCCCGAGGACGCGCCCGATGCCCTCGCACCCTTGGCCGCCGACGCCGAATGGCACGCCCCATCGGTCTATGGGACCATGGACAGCCTGCTCGACTATTTCCCCCAGCCCCCGGTGCTCGTTCTGGATCAACCCGGCACATTGAAAGCCCACACGGAAGAATGTTGGCAGGCCATCGAAGAAGGATTCCTGCGTCACGAAGATCGCACGGATCCGAATCCCTACCCGACACCGGACAACCTGTACCTCACGTGGGATCAGATCCTGGCCGCAACGCAAGGATACGCGACGCTCGCGCTGGAGCCGGTCACCGCTCCGGACGCGAGTTGGGACCCGGTGCTGACCTGCCCGGCTCAAACACCGGCCAGCGTGGGACTCGGCCAACGCGGCACCGCGTTCGGTCATACGCTGGAGGTACTTGATCGCTTGCGTGAGGCCGGACCAGTCGTGCTGGTCGCCCGCAGCCAGGGCCAGGTCGGCCGTCTACTGGCGTTGTTCGGCGAACATGATCGACCGGCTATGGAATGGAAGCCCTCGTCACTCTCAGCCGGCGGCGCGCAAAAGGCCCCATTTTCAGTCTTGAACGGCGAAGTGTCGGCCGGTTTTCTTTCCCCCGATCTGCGGCTGGTGGTCCTCACCGAAGAAGAACTCTTCGCGAAGGGCGCCCGCCACAAACCACAGCCCAAGAGCAAAGCCGCCACCTTCCTCTCCTCGCTGGAAGACCTGAACATCGGTGACTACGTCGTCCATATGCAATACGGCATCGCGAAATATCAGGGATTGCGCCGGCTCTCGGTGCAGGACTTCGACAGCGACTTTCTGGTGCTGGAATTCGCCGGGACCGACAAGCTCTATGTCCCGCTCGATCGACTCAGCCAGGTCCAACGGTATGCTGGGGCCGATGCCCACGTACCCCGCCTGGACCGCCTTGGCGGCACGAGCTGGGCCAAAACGACCGCGCGGGTCAAAAAAGACATCGAAGAAATGGCCCACGAACTCGTCGATCTCTACGCCAACCGCGAGCTGGTCCATCGCACCTCGTACGGGAAAGACAGCATGCTCTACCACGAGTTCGAAGCGGCCTTCGAATACGAAGAAACGGTCGATCAGCGCAAAGCGATCGAAGACATTGCCAACGATCTGGCCTCTACCAAGCCGATGGATCGCCTCGTATGCGGCGACGTGGGCTACGGCAAGACCGAAGTGGCGATGCGAGCCGCGTTCAAAGCCGTCGAGGAAAATCGACAGGTGGCCGTGCTGGTGCCGACTACGCTGCTCGCTCATCAGCATTACGATAACTTCGCGGAACGGTTTGCGCCCTTTCCGACCCGCGTCGCTCTGCTGTCACGCTTTCAGTCTCCGAAGGATACGAAAGCGATCGTCAAGGATACGGAAGCCGGCCTGGTCGATATCCTCATCGGCACCCACCGGCTGCTCCAAAAAGACGTGAAGTTCCGCAACCTCGGCCTCGTCATCATCGACGAGGAGCAATGGTTCGGCGTGAAACATAAAGAACGGCTGAAACAGCTGCGCACCCAGGTCGACGTGCTCACCCTGACGGCGACGCCGATCCCGCGCACGTTGCAAATGACCATGGCGAGTGTGCGCGACCTCTCGATCATCGATACGCCCCCGTCGGGACGGCTGGCGATCCGCACCCAGGTCCTTCGCTTCAGTGAAAAGGCGATCCGTGAGGCGATTCTTCGCGAACTCGGCAGAGGAGGACAAACCTACTTTGTCCACAATCGGGTGGAAACCATGGAACGGATGGGCGCCTGGCTCCAGGAACTGGTGCCGGAAGCCCGCATCGTCATGGCGCACGGCCAGATGGACTCGAAGCCGCTGGAAGCCGTGATGCTGAAATTCTTTCACCGGGAAGCGGATATTCTGATTGCCTCCGCCATTATCCAATCAGGCATCGACGTGCCGACCGCCAATACGATCATCGTGAATCGCGCCGACACCTTCGGGCTTGCTCAGCTCTATCAACTCCGTGGCCGGGTCGGGCGAAGCGGCGAACAGGCCTATGCCTACTTCCTGGTGCCGGATGAAGGCAACCTGTCGGAGGACGCCCAGAAGCGGCTGACCGCCATTCAGCAGTTTACCGAGCTGGGATCGGGCTTTCGCATCGCCGCGGCGGACCTTGAAATCCGAGGTGCAGGAAATCTGCTCGGCAAACAACAGTCCGGTCACATCGCTGCAGTCGGGTTGGATTTGTACCTGCAAATGGTGGAACAGGCCGTCCAACGCCTGAAGGGCCAGGTAGTGGAGGAAGAGCCGGATCCCACATTACGTCTCAGCGTTTCCGCCTACATTCCAGAAGACTATGTGGCCGACAGCCACCAGCGCCTCTCGCTTTACAAACGTTTGTCTTCCTGCGGACAACTCGGCGACCTGGCCCTGATGCACGGTGAAATCGAAGACCGTTACGGACATCCACCTGATCCGGTCGAGCGGCTGTTCGAGCTCATGCAGATCCGGCTGCTGGCCAAACAGCTCCGATTGAGTTCTGTGGTCGAGCAACCGCATGCGGTCGTGATCACCTTCGATCCCAAGGCTACGGTCTCCGAAGCCGCCGTGCAAGCCCTGATGGACCGATACAAGAAGCGGCTTCGATTTCTGTCACCGCTGTCGTTTGAACTCCAGATCCCGCATGAAGACTGGAGTTTGGTCTTTCCGGAACTCAACGCAACCTTGCAAACCCTCCACGTCTGTGGTACCAACAATCAAGGGCCACGCACGGCCTCGACCTGACCTTCGCAGAGGATGCTCCGCTCCGACCGCATGACGCCACCGCACACACGACAAATGTCATCCTGGCAGACACGATGGATCGGTGCCGCGTTGGCTCTTTGCGCGCTCGGATCGATAGCCGCCTGCACTGAGCCGCCGCAGGAAGAGCCGGTGATCGCCATGATCAACGGCCGGTCCATTACCCAATCCGAATTCGACATCCGCTGGGAAGACCTGTCGCTGGCCACGCGCGCGCGCTATGAAAAGGAAGGCGGGAAACGCCGTTTTCTGGATGAATTGATCATGCGCGAACTCCTGATGCAGGAGGCGCGCAAGCAGGGGCTGGACCAATCCGATGAGATCCGCGAGAAGACTCTGCGCTACCGCGAGCAATTGATTCTGGATGAGCTGCTGAAAGACCGGATCAAGACCAAGGTCGAGGTCAGCAAAGAGGAACTGGACGCCTATCTAGGCAAACACGCCAATCAGCTGCTGGCCAATCCCAAGGTACAAGTGTCGATCATGCTGTTGCCGAACGTCTACGCGGCTAAAGATCTCAAACGGCAGGTCGAAGCCGGCGGCAACTTCGCGCGATTCGCCCTCCGGTATTCCATCGACGAGCGGAGCCGCGCCAAAGGCGGCGATCTCGGTCCCTACAAGAAGGGCCTGCTGGAGCCGGAACTCGACGCATTGATTCCTTCTCTGCACCCCGGAGTGATCAGTGATCCGATCAAGACCGACAAGGGCTATTACCTCATGAAGGTCAGCCCACTGGAACCGGAAATTCTTCAGGCGGACCAGGCCACTCGGGAACGACTCCGCCAGGAACTGTTGGCCGAGAAACGCCGGAAGCGTCTGGACGACGTGTTTGCCGAACTTCGCACCGGTGCCACGATCCGCCTGGCAGACGCCGCCCGTTACGTGACTGATGAACCCCCACGACCATAACCGCCCGCGCACCTGCCTCCTGTCTGTTATCCGCCTTCACTTGTCCGCGATTTTCGTCTCCACGGCGCTCCCTTTCTGAAGCCTCGATTGTGTACAATCCAGCAATCCTATGAACGATCAATCGCTGTTCGACCACACGTCTCACCACAACTGCCGGCACTCGTCGTACCGGAGGGGAGGGACCTCTCCCGGACCCGTTCGCCGCACAGCCGCTTTGAGGACCATAGGTGCGATTTTTTCCTGCCTCTGTGCACTCTACTCCGTGATCTCTACCGCGGATGCCGCCAAACTGGAAGATCGCATCGTGGCGGTCGTCAATTCCGACTTGATCATGTTGTCCGAATTGAAACGCGATCTGCTTCCTGATCAAGAGCGGCTCCGCAAACTGTACAAAGGCGAAGACCTGGAGCGCCGCCTCAGGACGGCTGAGGCCATGGGCGTCACGAAAATGATTGAACGGAAACTGCAGCTGCAGGCCGCGAAGAACAAGGGTGTGGATGTATCCGATCAGGAAGTCGTGCAGGCAGTAGAAGAGATGAAGAAACAGGGCGAGGCCATCGACAGCGCCGATCCGAACACCGCCCGGAGTATTCGCGAACAGTTGACTTTGATGCGAGTTGTCGACCGCGAAGTCCGCGGCCTGATTATGGTGGCGGACTCGGAAATGAAACGGTACTACCGGGAGCACCAGGATCGGTTTGCCTACCCCGAAGAATACCAACTCAGCCAAATCCTCATCAAGCCGCGGACGCCGGACGGCCTCGCTGCCGCGCATGGGCGAGCCGAAGCCCTGCTGGTCACCCTCAAGCAGGGTGAGCCGTTCGAGGATCTGGCCCTGCGTTTTTCAGACGGAGCGGACGCCTCGCGCGGCGGGCGGTTAGGACTGGTTCGACAAGGTGAGTTGATTCCCGCGCTGGAGCAGGCGCTGGCATCCGTGGAGGTGGGGCAATTCACGGGCATTGTGGAGACGGCGGAAGGGTTGCACATCGTGCGGGTCGACGACAAAAAACCGCGTCAGTTTCGACCCTTTGAACAGGTGAAGGCCGAGATTCAATCCCTTGTGTTCCAGCAGAAGACAGAAGATCAGTACCAGATCTGGATGGCCGATCTGAAAAACAAAGCGTACATCGAGATCAAGTTTTAAACTGCGAACGAATCTCGCCCCACAAGGCGTCCCGCCCCTCATGCGTTTCAGCCGAATACAGCACAATCGGCACCTCAGGCCCCAATCCGCAAGCCGTCCGAACGGCAGCCAGGCTGGGCGCCCGCTCGCTCTGTCTCAATTTATCCACTTTGGTCAGGACGATGATCATGCCGCACCCCAGGGATTGAACCCACTGCACCGTCATCACGTCCTGCGGCATCCATACCCGCGCCTCAATCAACAAAATGACCGCCCCGAGGGACTGGCGCTGTTCGAGATACTGCTCGATCATCGGCCCCCATTGCGCCCGCATGGTTTTGGAAACCTTGGCGTAACCGTATCCGGGCAAATCCACCAGCGACAGCAAGGAGAGTTTCGGATCCGAGGTGCGGACCGTGAAAAAATTGACGGCGCGTGTCTTCCCCGGCGTCTTACTGACCTTGGCCAGCTTCTTCCGGTGAAGCAGGGAATTGATCAACGAGGACTTCCCGACATTCGATCGGCCGACAAACGCGATTTCCGGCAATCGGTCGGGAGGAAACTGTTCTGGGGATACCGAACTTTTGATAAACTCAGCGCTGAGTAATTTCATGGTGGTCAACCGCGTGCCGACGTGCGGGATGTACGCTCACCTCCGGCGGCAGGGACCGGACCGGTGGAACACCTCGTACCCTCATAGATAGAGTGTCGTGAATGAGCAAGTCAACTGGCAGCCTGTTCGGCCGGATGCTGTTATGGGCGACCATCCTGGTCGGGTTCCCCGCCGCGGCTTTGGCGTTGTATTGGCTGGTGACGCTGCCGGATGTCTCGCACCTGGCCAAACATCACCCCACGGAAACGGCTTTAATGGAGGCACGGCGTATTCAGGCCAAGGAACAAGGACGCACGCTGCATCCGCAATACGTCTGGGTGCCGTTGTCACGCATCGCGCCTGCACTCCGACGAGCCGTGGTGGCGGCCGAGGACGCCTCCTTCTTCGCTCATGAGGGTTTCGATTGGGAGGGCATCAAAGATGCCGCCTTGTACAACCTGGAAGTCGGCGAATTCAAGCGCGGCGGCAGCACCATCACGCAACAGCTGGCAAAAAATCTCTACCTCTCGTCGGAACGCTCACTTCTGCGAAAGGCCCGGGAAGCTCTCATCACCCGTTCCCTGGAACATCATTTGACGAAGGAACGGATTCTGGAATTGTATTTGAATGTCGCGGAATGGGGACAGGGTGTATTCGGCGCGGAAGCGGCGGCCCGGCACCATTTCGGAAAATCGGCCAAGGATCTGACGATCGACGAAGCGGC
>JBEIQG010000031.1:0-22810 GCA_040376625.1 Nitrospira sp.
CCCGTTTGTTTGAAAAGGCGTTTTCCCTGTGCTACGATCCGCCGCATGGGTGTATCCACCACGGCAAAGCGCGGTGACGCCCGCTCAGCCCCTTCCCGTTCCTCTCATGTGAAGCGCGAAGTGATCGGGGTTCTCCTGATCGCCGCCGGTCTCCTGATCCTGCTCAGTCTGGTGTCGTTCGTTCCCGGCGACGCCAAATCGATTGCGGCATCCGGAGCAGCCGGCAATCAGCCCAAGAACATGATCGGGTCGGTGGGCGCGCTGACGGCGGCCGCTTGTTTTTTCATGGTCGGCGGAGCCGCCTACCTCTTTCCCATTCTTCTCGGACTGCTCGGCGCGCGGTGCTTTACGCCGATCCCTCTCACCATGCGACTCAGAAACGCCGGCAGCGGTCTGGCGGCCATGGTGTTCCTGAGTGCCCTGTTGCATTTGGAAGTGACGGCGGTGCCCACGATTTCCAGCGGCTGGGTGAATCGCGGTCTGGCCGGCGGGATCATCGGACAGGTATTGGCTGACGGGGTTCGAAGTTATTTTGCCACGACCGGCGCGCATATCGTGATCCTCACCGGCTTGACGGTGGCGCTCCTGTTTACGGTGCCGCTGTCGCTCACGACGCTGCTGCAGCGAGTCCCCGATTGGTGGGCGACCGCGCGCGAGCGGATGGCCGGGCTGGTGCCGGAGTGGCCGACGAAACAGGAGGAGGCGCTGCCCAAGCGCGTCCGTGAGAAGAAGGCGCGTGGTCCGCGAGAGGTTGAGGAGCAGGACTTCGATCGCGAAGTGCAGGTAGTGGCCGAAGCGGTGGAGCAGATTCCCGTTCCTGTGATTCCTCCCAAGATTCAGCCCCCGATGAAAGTAGAAAAACGGGCGGTTTCCACGGACGAACCGGCGGCGACCGTTGCGACGAGTCCCTCCGTGTCCGACGGGTACGTGCTGCCTGATCCGCAGGAATTGCTGAGCGATCCCTCCGGTCCGCTTGCCCGTCTGAGCGATGATGAGTTGAAACTGCAATCCGAAATCCTGACCAAGGCGCTGAAAAGTTTTGCGATCGAAGGGCGGGTGACGGAGGTCCGACCCGGTCCGGTCGTGACGATGTATGAGTTCGAGCCCGCGCCGGGGACGAAGGTCGCCCGGATTGTGAATCTTGCCGATGACCTGGCCCTGGCGCTCAAAGCCATCAGCCTGCGTATCGTGGCGCCGTTGCCGGGAAAGTCGGTCGTGGGGATCGAAGTGCCGAACCCTCATCGCGAAATGGTGTCCATGAAGGAAGTCGTCACCAGCGACGCCTTCTCGCGCTCACGTTCCAAATTGGGTCTCGCGCTCGGAAAAGATATCTTCGGCGGTGCGGTCTGTGCAGATCTGAGAACGATGCCTCACCTGCTGGTTGCCGGCGCGACCGGAGCCGGCAAGAGTGTGGGATTAAATACGATGTTGTTGAGCATTCTGTTCAACGCACGACCGGACGAAGTAAAACTGCTGCTCATCGATCCGAAAATGCTGGAGTTCCAAAGTTACGACGGCATTCCGCATTTGCTCCGTCCCGTCATTACCGATCCCAAATCGGCGGCGCGCGGGTTGGGGTGGGTGGTCCAGGAAATGGAGCGGCGCTACAAGCTGCTGGCTGATGCGGGAGTGCGCAGTATCGATGCATACAACCGGCGTATCTCGGAAGTGCAAGGGGCCGTGTCGGACGTCTGGCAATCCGGCAAGCCTGAGCAGGTCGAACTGACGTTTTTGTCCGAAGAAGAGCGTCTCTCCAAGGGAGAGGATGCGGAGCCCGCCGGTGACAACGGGCCAACCGATTCGGTGAAGCCGAGCCCGCCGGAGCCCCTGCCCTACATCATGGTCATGATCGACGAGCTGGCGGATTTGATGATGGTGGCCCCGAAAGATGTGGAAGATAAGATTGCGCGTCTGGCCCAGATGGCGCGTGCTTCAGGGATTCACCTCGTGTTGGCGACCCAACGGCCCTCGGTCGATGTGTTGACCGGCCTGATCAAGGCCAACTTTCCGGCGCGCATCGCGTTTCAAGTCTCGTCCAAGACCGACTCGCGCACGATCCTGGATGCCAACGGCGCCGAGGCGCTGCTTGGTCGCGGCGATATGTTGTATCTCGCCTCGGGGACCGGGAAGCTGATGCGGATTCACGGGTCCTTTGTGTCGGACGATGATGTGCGGCGGGTGGTCGAATTCGTCAAGAAGCAGGCGTTGCCCTCCTACTGCCGGGAACTCCAATCGCTCAAGATCGAAGAGGCGGAAGAGGAGCAAGCCAAAGACGAAGTCTACGAGCAGGCCAAGGATCTGGTATTGTCCACCGGCCAGGCTTCTGCGTCCCTGATTCAACGGCGTCTCCGCGTCGGGTACCCCCGGGCGGCCCGTATGATCGAACAGATGGAAGCGGAAGGTGTGGTCGGAGCAGCAGGCCGGGACGGGCGTCGTGAGGTACTGGGACGTCGTGGGCCGGTCGGTGGAGATGAGGCATGATGCGGATATTCTTAATCGTTGCGGTGCTGCTCATGAGCGGAATGCCGGCCGTGGCTCAACCGGTGACGCCCGATGAGCCGGGGGTTGACCTCCAGTCCCTGCAGGAGGTCCAAGAGGTCGTGAAGAAGATCCAGGCCCGCTACGAAAAGACCAAGGACTTACAGGCCTCGTTCACGCAAAAAACCAGGATCGAAGGATTTTCGACGCCCGTGATTTCGACCGGCCATTTCTATATCAAGAAGCCCGGGCGTCTGCGATGGGATTATATCGAACCGGCCACGGAAGAAATTTACGTCAACAAGGACGACGTCAAAATGTACGTGCCGGAGCACAAGCAGGTGCTGGTGGGCAAGCTCACATATATGGCCGCCTCCCAGGCTCCGCTGCAATTGCTGCAAGGGGTGGCCAAGCTGGATGAAGAGTTCGACATCGAACCCACGGTGAACAAGGAGCGTGGCGCGGGGGGCATTCTCCTGGTCTCTTTGACTCCGAAGCAGGGGCGCGCCGAGCCGGAGCGCGCGATTCAGAAGATTGTGATCGAAGTACAGCCAAAGACGTACTTCCTGAAGACGATCGCCCTGCATGAGGTCAGCGGCAATATCGCGACCTTTGAGTTTTCAGAGTTAAAGCCGAACAGCGGACTGAAGGACGATCTATTTGATTTTAAGCCCCCGGCCGATGTAGAAATCGTGCGAGCGCCTGTGCTGAGCAGACCCTAACAGGATGGTGAAAAAATCCGCCAGCGTTGTTCTCTGCTCGCGGCGGCCTAGCCGGAGGGACTTTTTGACCATCCTGCGAACTCGATGGTTCTTCAGTAGCCCATAAAAACAAGCAAGACGCAATGATGACCGGTGAATCGTGAATGCGGACTTGGCGGGGGGAGCATGAACCAGGCCTGTGCAACCAGCGTGACTGAAACTGTGGAGCGGGCGATCGCGGCGCTGGATCTCGATCGGCTGGAGCGGGAATATTGGGACCAGAACGAATTCCTGTATATCCCGGAATTTCTGCCACGCGATTTTGTGGAGGCCACCCTGGCTCAGCAAGCCCAGATGCTCAAGTCAGGATTGAACCGCAACTATATTCCCGGGCATAAGAAGGGCGGCAGCGTCAGCTACTATGCCGTGATGGAGAAGGCGCCGCAGTTCATCGACCTGTATCGCTCGGACGCCTTCCGGTCGATGCTCAACCGGTTGACCAGAGTGAATCTGTTGCTTTGTCCCGACAACGATCCCCATTCCTGTGCGCTGTATTACTATACGGAAGCCGGCGATCACATCGGGTATCACTACGATACGTCCTACTACAAAGGCGCACGGTACACCATTCTGATGGGCTTGCTCGATCGGTCCACGCAGTGCCGCTTAGTGTGCGATCTTTTCAAAGATGTGCCGGGGAAACAACCGGTGCACCGTGAACTGGCGACGGCGCCGGGCGATCTGGTGATCTTCAATGGCGACAAGCTCTGGCACGCTGTGACGCCGCTCGGAGAGCAGGAAGAGCGGATTGTGTTGACTATGGAGTACGTGACGAATCCCGACATGGGTGCGTTCAAGCGCCTGTATTCCAATCTGAAAGATTCCTTCGCCTATTTCGGGTTGCGCTCGGTGTTTAAGCGGGCCTAAGTTCCTCGCTCTCGGTCCTGACATCCGTCGCGGCTTCAAGTTTGCCGACGGCCTCCTCGCGTCTCTCTTCTCGTCAGGCTACCATGGAATCACGCCGTCATCGTGACGGGTTCTCTTACTGAACGAGTGCCGGAAACCGTAACCGGAAGGTGGTGCCTCCGCCTTCGGTGGTCTCCACCGTGATGGTGCCGGCATATTTGGTCACGATTTTGTGCACGATGCTGAGTCCGAGTCCCGTCCCTTTGCCGGCTGTTTTGGTGGTGAAGAACGGATCGAAAATCCTCGGCCGGATGGAAGCCGGGATGCCCGGGCCGGTATCGGCAATGGTCACCTGAATCCATCTGCCGTCCTGACCTGTCGTTAGCGTCAAGCAGCCGATTCCCTCCATGGCCTGGGTGGCGTTGCTGATCAAGTTGACAAACACCTGATCGATTTCTCCCTTGCGCGCGCGAAGAAACACAGGGACATCGAACTGGGTGGTGATTTCCACCTGGCCGAAATGAGGCCCTCGCCGGACCATCTTGACCGCTTCGAGCAAACGTTCTGCCACATCGATTTCCGTCTCCCCATCCCTGCCTGCCGAGCGGGCGTAGCCGGCGAAATCGCGCACGACGTTGGAGACGTGCCGCGCGTAGCCCACAATATCGGCGGCGAACTGTTTTACCGTGTCCGGATCGTCCTCCTCCTGGATCAACTCGGCCATGCTGAGGATAGCCTGGGCCGGGTTGTTGATTTCGTGCGCCATGCCGGACACCATGGTGCCAAGGCTGGAAAGTTTTTCTGCCTGGATCAGTTCATCCTGGAGTCGTTTGTCGTCGGTGATATCCCACAACAGGATGCCCACTTGATAGTGAGGGGATTCCGGGGTCGAGACCGGAAAAAACCGATAGCGATACAGGCGTGCGCCGACTTCGCACTCACGTTCAGAAAACCTATGAGGCGAGTCTGTCGTGTATGAGTTCCATTCCGCCACCAGTCGTTGAAGCGCGGGCTCGCTGAGAGAAAGACATTCGCACAGCAAACGGCCGACCAGCGATTCGCCGGGAAGCGCAAAATACTGATGGGCCAGCGCATTCGCATACTGAACGTGCAAGTCGTTTCCGCACAGGAAAATGGCGCCGGGCAGACTGGCCAGCAGGCCCTGAGTCATGCGATGCGCCGTCCGTAATGCCTGCGTGGCACGCGTGCGGTCGATGAACTGCCCGATCTTCATGCCCGTGTCGGCGAGGATCTGAATCAGGTGGCTGTCGGAGGACCGTCGCTGCTCGGTATACAGCTCAAGCACTCCGTGGATGATGCTGCCGGTCCGGATGGGAACGATGCAGGCCCCGTGGATACCCAGGCGAGAGGCAGTCGGTGCGCGGGTGAACCGGGAATCCGCCAGGACGTCCGGTATCCAGAGGGGGAGTTTGGAGGCCCAGGCGATGCCAGGGAAATCCATCCCCGGCGGGAACTCGTTGTTGCGACAGACCGATAGAAACTCATCCCATCGATGTGAAGGGTGGACCCAGCTCCCCTGGCAGGTCAATTTGTCTCCCATCGGCCCGCATTGCCACAAGATCGCCATATCCCACGGACCTATTGTACCTGCGACGTGGAGCAGTTGCGGGATGGCTTCTTCGACGGTGCCGGCTTGCGCGAGGATATGGCTGACGGACAGTTGTGCCTGCTGTAGGTTTTCTTGCTGCTTGCGAGCGCTGATGTCCTGGAAGACCACGACGGCTCCGACCGATCGGTCTCGCTCACGGATGGGACTGGTGACGTATTGGACGGGAAACGGTGAGCCGTCCTTTCTGGCGAAAGTCTCATTTTGGATGCGATGAACGGCTCCGTCATGAAGCGCCGCACCGAGGCAGAACGGGTCCGAGGAGTGCATCGCATTCTCGTTGGCGATGGGATAGAGGAGCGGTGCCAGCGGTTTGCCGATCATCTCGGCTGCGCTCCACCCGAGCATCCGCGCCGCGGTGGCGTTGGCGAAGGTGACGCATCCTTGCGGGTCCAGTCCGAATATGCCTTCTCCGGCGCTGTCGAGAATCAGCGCGTTCTGATGGCTCAATCTGACGACGGACTCTTCGGCGCGTTTGCGACGCGCAATATTGCGAATGATGCCGCTGAAGAACATCCCTTCAGTCGCGCGCCAGGATGCCAGCGAGAGCTCAATCGGGAATTCGTCTCCGGTTTTGGTCAGACCCACGAGCTCGACGGGGTGGCCGATGATCGTGGATTTTCCACCCTGGGCGAGACGCGTGACGCCGGCCGCGTGCGCGGCGCGAAATCGTTCCGGCATCATGATGGTCAGCGGGCGCCCGAGGGCGTCTTCTTTGGTATAGCCGAACATTCGCTCGGCGGCGCCGTTCCACCAGATGATGAGGCCGCTCTGGTCGGCGAGCACCATCGCGTCGGTCGCCGACTCCACCAATGCTCGAAAGCGTTCTTCGCTGGCCTGCAATGCCTCCTCCACATGCTCGGCCCGGACGGTCAAGCCTTTCACCGAGACCGCCCGGCGCAGGATGGCCTTGAGCTCTTGGGAGTTATACGGTTTGGTCAGGTACGCGAAGGCTCCTCTGGCGAGAGAGCCGATCGTGTTTTCGGGCGTGACGTTTCCGGTCAGAATGATGACGGGGAGACTCGCGTCCAATTCCATGAGCACTTTCAGGACCGAGAGACCGTTGAGGTCCGGTAATTGGATGTCGAGGAGTGCTGCGTCGTAGCGGGTTTGTTTGGCTCGCTGAAGAGCGTCGGCTCCGGAAGCCGCGCTGTGTACCAGGTATCCCTCGTGACCCAACATGTCCGTGAGTGACTCGCGGATGTCCGGATCGTCATCGACTATGAGAACGGGAGGGCGCATGGTGCGACTGCTCCGGCTAGTGAGATGTCCCCACGGGTTGGTGTGAGCGCAATCCCCATGCCGCCCGGTACGCCCGCGAATCGTAAAACGGCAGGGAGATAAACCTGTTGATTCTGTGAAGGGTTAGCGGAAGAAGGAACGGATGTGGATCATGTGGTACGGCCTGGAACCGTTCAAATAAATGCAGGGTATATCGGATCAGATACAGCCGCGGAGAACTCTAACGCCTTGCCGCACGGCCGTTGCCTAGAGCGCCGATACGGGTGAGTTGTCGAGCGGCAAGGTGAAGTAGAACTGAGTTCCGACACCAAGCCGGCTCTCCACACACATCTGTCCACCGTGCAGGGCCACCAGACTCTTTGTAATGAAGAGCCCGAGTTGCGCCCCTTGTGAGGACGGCATGGCTGATTCGACCTTGGAGAACTCGTTAAAGACATGGGGTAACTCGTCCGGGGCAATTCCACAGCCGGTGTCGGCCACCGTAATCCGGGCGTACCTCGCGTCGCAGAGGCTGCAGCTGACTGAGACATGTCCTGAGGGGGGGGTGAATTTGATAGCGTTGCCGACCAGATTGAAAATAATCTGCTCCAGCTTGTCGCGGTCGGCGCGTACGGTGATCGGCTGGTCACAAGGCAGGACTTCGAGCGAGATGGATTTTTCTGCGGCCAGCGTTTGAATACTCTCCACCACATCCCGGACGAATTCGTCGATCTGAATCGATTCAGGCTTGATTTCGATCCGGCCGACATCCAGGCGGGACCAGTCCAATAGTTGATTGATGATTCGAGTGAGCCGATCCACGTTGTGTTTGACTCGCTGGAGGTAATGCTCCTGCCGTTCTGAGAGTTGGCCTGTGAGCCCGTCCAGCATGTTTTCGACGAAACCTTTGATGGAGGTCATCGGCGTGCGTAATTCATGCGACGCAACCGATACAAACTTCGAGCGTCGTTGGTCGTGTTCCTGAAGGCGCTCGTTCACCGTTTGCAGTTCGTGCGTTCGCTCCTGCACGCGTCGTTCGAGGTGGTCCGTCAATGTGGCCAATTCGGTATAGGCGCGCGCATTATCCACGGCGACCGCCACATGACTGGCGATGGTGACCAGAAGATCGAGATCTTCCTGACTGCAGGGTTGGGTGCCCCGGTCGGCGCCCAGGTAGCCGAGAATTCGCTGTTGGCTTCGAAGAGGCGCGGCGACGAAGGAGGACATCCCCACCTGACGAAGCCAGGGAAGCACTGAGGGGGAGATGCGATCGGCGACCGGTTCAATGCTCGGCACTAACAGGGGCTTGCCGCGGATCAGAAGTTCAGCCGCAAACCCATCGTCTTCGAACACGGGAATCTCAAGGCGCCGAGCCGCCTCCTCCGCTTCCGGGGGCATGCCCAGCATTTGTCCCACGGTCGCGATGCCTCGCTCGCCGTCCCATAAAAATAACACCATTCGGGTGAATCCCAAATTTTCGCCGAGCAGCTGCAATACGGTCGAGAGGAGCTTGTCAAGGTCGAGGGTGGATGTGATCGCGGCGCTCAACTGATTCAAGGTGGTCAGTTGCGTGACATGTCGCCGGATGGTTTC
The DNA here is from genome assembly GCA_040376625.1 of Nitrospira sp. Taxonomy (GTDB): domain Bacteria; phylum Nitrospirota; class Nitrospiria; order Nitrospirales; family Nitrospiraceae; genus Nitrospira_A. Next base: position 8,527 of record JBEIQG010000031.1, read on the forward strand.
AAGGTTGGCGGAGATGGCTTGATTGCGCTCCTGAAGGGATTTGGTCATTAAATTGAACAGCGCGGTAAGCTGGCCGACTTCGTCTTGTGTGGTGGGAACGACGAACGTGGAAAGGTCGCCCTCGCTGACTCTGCGCGCGCCTGCGGCGAGATTCCGCAAGGGGGTAATGATCCGGCTCGCCAGCAGATGCGTGGCGAGGATGCCGGCTGTGATAATCCCCAAAGTAAGGAGGAGAAAGGTTTGCAGTGCCTTCGCCAGTTCTCGTTGCATCGGCACCTCGGTCAAGCCGATTTGGACGACTCCGAAGGTCTGAGGGAAAGACGATGCGGTGGTCGCCTTGCGGGTTTCTTCCTCCTGCAGCGCCAGCGCCTCCAGACGGGTTTCGGAGCGCTTCATCACCGGAATGGCAAAATCGTAAAACGTCTCCTCGCGAATGCCCGTAGTCGAAATGGCAAGAGTCGAATCCTTCTCCTGTAGCGGGATTGTGTCCGCCCCGCTGAGCCTGAGACGGGTGATGATCGGCTCCGTCCCTGGATTCTTGGTCACCGCCTCTGCGATGTCGGGCCGCGGATAAAAGGGCCGTTCTGTCGATCGCACGGTCCCGAGCGGGCTGTCCAGTTTGCCTTTGCTCTTGGCGGCGAGGATCTGTCCGTCTGCGCCGGTGATCAACGCATAGACCACTTCGTCAACTTCCATGACACCATCGATGAACTGCTCCAGGATGACTTGTTCCTCGATGATGATGCCGTATCGTACGTTGTGGGCGAGATTCTTGACCAGAATGGTTCCCAGATCCAGCACCCGTTCGGTCATGGCGAGACGTTTGCTGTGTATGAAGTACCAACTCATTCCCGAGCAGGTCAGAATAATGATCAAGCTGAAAAATACGACGAACTTCTTTCGGAGACTGACAAATCGCCCGGGGCCGCTCGGGTACAGTGAGGGGGAGGTGAGGTAGTGAGCGATGCCTTTCACGGTGGGTCCTTTCATCAATAGAGCTCGTCGGCCTTTACCTCGAGGTCCCTGGGAATCTCAATGTCGAGGAACTTGGCGGTTTTCCGATTTAGACTCATTTCGATACGGTCGGGGTTGACGGGCTTGGCGGGGAGGGAAACATGACCGTCCAGGATTTTGCGGGCGAGTTGCCCCGCTTGCCGCCCGATATCGCTGTAGTTCACCGATAGGCACAGCACCGCTCCGCTACGGGCGAATTCGCGCGAAAATCCGACCACCGGCACCCGTGCCTCCAATGCGGCATTCAGGATGAACCGGAGCGATTCATCGGTCAGCACGGTGGAGTCTGGGACCAGCCATAAGGCGTCGATCAGCGGCAGCAAGGAGCGTAGTGCGGCCGGCACATCCCGCTCGCTGCTGAGTTGAATCGGGACGAGTTCCGCCCCGTTGGGTTTGAGCAGCCGCCGGGCTTCTTCGATCAGCGTTGCGGTTTTGGAAGGATCGTACAGCGTGCCGATATGTTTGAGGCGAGGCAGCAGCGTCTTAATCATCGTAAGCTGCCGCTCCATGGGAATCTCCATGAGCACGCCCGTCATGTTCGAGGCGTTGAGGCCGTACTTGGACGGGTCCAGCACCATGGCATAGACCACGGGAATGTCGACCAACTCGAGTTGTGCCGCCTTCGCCGCCTTCAATCCGACGGCGAATACCAATGCCGGGTCGGCTGCGCGAATCTTGCGGGCGAGTTTCCGCCCCTTTTCCAAATCCCCTTGTAAATCATACTCGGCAAGCACGACGTCAGGTGGAAGGGCGGCCTTGAAGCCGCTGATGGATTGGTTATAAGCGGCGATGTCCGACGATTTGAGAATGACGACGTCCGTCGCAGAGGCCTGGCCGGTACTGAGCAGGAGGCAAACCAGCGCGGCGACGGTTCGAATCAGCCTTTGCCGAATCCGATCGGAAGGCCCTGTCGTGGACGTTGGTTGTACGAATGGGAAGGTCACAGTCTGCATCCTCGTCGATCCAGCGGCACCGGTGAGTGCTTGCCGAATGACTGCTGTCTATGTGTTCTAGGGCCCTTTTGTCGCATGAACGATTCCGAGGACGCGTGTTGCCGCTCCCTCGGTATTGCGATGAATCCGTCCGGTCCAAGCCAGCCAATGGATGGTGCCATCTGCCCACACGACACGATGCCGGATGTTGAGTGCGGTCTGGTCGCGCAGACTGTGTTCGACCTGCATCAGGACTGATCCGCGATCAAGCGCATAAATCAGGTCGATAAAAAAGGCATAGGTGCCGGGGAAAGACCCGGGGACCAGACCGAACAGGGCTTCGACGTCGGGTGACCAGTAGAGGCGGTCGGACAGCAAGTCCCAATCCCAAATGCCCACTTCCGACTCGGTCAGGGCCCTGCGCAACCGTTCCTCGCTGAGGCGCAACTGTGCTTCCGCCTGCTTGCGCTCCTTGATGCATTGCAGCGAACCGGCCATGCGGAGTGCATAACCTCGCGCGTCCCGCTCCAGCACTTCGGCCCGCGCGTGAAACCAGCAGTAGTCACCCTGCTTGGTCAGCAATCGGTAGTCGACGTCGTAATGAGAGCTGCCTTTTTCGAGGCAGGCCGAAAGTCGATCGAAGACCATTTCCCGATCATCCGGGTGGAGACGGGAAGCCCAGCTGTCGAGGATGTCCGGGAACTCTTCGTCATTGTACCCCAGCATCTCCCGCACGCGCGGCGACCACCAGACCGGAGTCATCGGTGAGTACCAGGGCTGGTCGGGAAGCACATGGCCGTCCCAGAAACCGTCGTTCGATCCCCGGATGACCGATTCGAGCCTCTCCTCGCTCGCGCGAAGTGAATCCTGGACCTCTCTGTAGCCGGTGATGTCGCGGGAGATCGCGAGGAGACGTCGTGTATACCCCCGTGTGTCGAGCATGGGAGTGACCTGCACGTCCCACCACTTGGGGACTCCGTCCGTGGTGGGACAGTAGCCGATAAACTTGCCGATCTCTCCGGCCTTGGCGGCTTCGAGCGCAGCCAGGGCGGCGTTCCGATCGTCTCCCTCCCAGAGGTCCGCCCAGGGTTTGTTCAGGTAGCCGGTGAGATCGTCGATGTGTAAGAGTGTTCTGCCCGCGTCGTTCATGTATTGCAGCCGACCTTCCAGATCCAGCACTTTGATGCAGTCTGCACTGCTGCGCAGGATTTGGTTCTTGAACTCTTCGCTGTCGTGGAGGGCGAGCTCAGCCTCCTTCATGGCGGTGATGTCTTCGCACACGATCAGCACCACCGGAGCCTGTTGGTCGCTGAGCACGGCCTGAGCGGTTTCGCGCACCCAGATCACGCTGCCATCTTTCCGCACTTTGCGAAACTCCCAACCTCTGGGCCGGCCCATTTCGGAGAGACAGGCGGCCAGGTTCTTCCGCACGTCGTCCTGATCGCTCGGGTGGAAGATATTCAGCAGAGACAACCCGAGCAGTTCCTGGACGTCATACCCGAGGCGCTCCGCTCCGAAGCGGTTGACCGACAGGACGGTACCTGCGGCATCCACCATGAAATACATGGAAGGGTTGTTGTCGAACAGGACCCGGTACCGGCGTTCGCTTTCGATCAGCGCCGCCTCAACCCGTTTGCGCTCCGTCACATCCTCTGCGAAGCCCGCGATACGATAGATTGTTCCTGATGCGTCATGGATCGGAAACGCGCGATCCCTAATCCATCGCATTGATCCATCGGGACGTAGAATGCGATATTCCTCATCGTAACCACCCGAAATTTGCCGATGCAGCGAGGCGTCGCGTATCCGTTGTTGGTCCTCGGGATGGATGGCCTCCATCCAGGAACCTGGCATCGCGTACAGGCTCTCGCAGGAACGCCCCCACACTTCTTCGTACCCGGGGCTGACATAGAGCACCCGCCTCTTTTTCGGATCGCTGATCCAGAACACTTCCCTGATGTGTTCCGCCAACTGGCGGAATCGCTCCTGACTTTCTTCGACGTCACGTTCGGCTTGCAGGCGTTCGCTGATATCGCGGAAGACAACGACGGCTCCCACTATGCTGTTTTTTTCGAGGATCGGTGTGCTGACATATTCCACCGGCATGCGGTTTCCGTCTTTCTTCCAGAAGACATCACGTTCCACGCGATGAACCCGGCCGTCGCGAAGGGCTGCGTAGATCGGGCATTGTTCGGCCGGGTAGGGGCTACCGTCGGGATGAGAATGATGGAGCCGAGCGTGCATCGGTTGCTCAATAAGTTCGGCGGGCTCATATCCCAGCAACTGGGCTGCGGTCGGATTGACAAAGGTCGTATTGCCGTCGTGATCGAGTCCGTAGATCCCTTCGCCGGCTTGCGTCAGGATGACTTCATGCAGGTGGCGCAGGCGATCGAGGATTTCCTCTGCCCGGCGCCGTTGGGTGATATCGCGAATGATGCCGCTGAAGAAGACGTCCGTATCGGTTTTCCACATGGCCAACGACAGCTCGATCGGGAACTCGCTGCCGTCCTTGCGTAGTCCCTCCAGTTCGACCAGGCGACCGATGAGACGGGACTGGCCTGTTTCCTTCACGCGGGCGAGTCCTCGCTCGTGAGCGGCGCGATAACGCTGCGGCATCAACATGGTCAGGGGATGCCAGCGGACTTCCTCATCGGTGTATCCGAAGAGACGGGCGGCGGCCTGATTCCAGGAGAGAATATGGCCGTTGTGGTCCGCCAACACGATGGAGTCGGTGGCGGCCTCCACCAGGGATCGAAATCGTGCTTCGCTTTCACTCAGCGCGTGTTCGGCGTGCTCGGCTTTGGCGGCGAGTGCTTGGAGGCCGATGGCCCGTCGCAGGAGGGCCCGCAATTCGTCACGGTTATACGGTTTGGTAAGGTAGGCGAATGCACCCTGTGTCAATGAACCGACAGTACGGTCGGCGCTCGTGTAGGCCGTGAGGATGATGACCGGAAGCTGCGGTTGTTCCTCTTGCAACGTCCGTAGGACGGAAGAGCCGTCTCCATCCGGCAAGCCCAAGTCCAATAAGACGGCATTGTAGTGATGGTCGTGTGTTTGCGTGAGCGCTTCCGCGCAGGTGCCGGCGACGCTCACGTCGTAACCGTCGTGGTCGAGTAAGTCTTGTAGCCCGAGGGCGATGTCCGGATCGTCGTCCACGACGAGGATCGAATGACCGGGTGTCCTGGCTGTCATAGCGGCCTCGCTGTCACTCCGGAGTTCTCATGGCCTGAAACCTTACTGTGAGCCGTTCGATGATTCCGTTAAAACCTCACGGTGACCCACCCCATCGACCGGCTGCCGATCCGGTCGCCCAGTGGATGCTCCCGATGTTTGTCGTTCAGTGCATTGAATATCGAAAAGGCGACTTCCGCATCGCGCATGTACCCGGCGGCGGCTTTCTGTTGCCAGAATCGATACCCGACGCGGAGATTGAGCAGGTTGTAACTGTCGACGCGATCTCCCGGCGCGATGACGCCGGTCGTCGGAATAGTCGACAATGTCGTGAAGGTTTGTGCAATGGGATACGTGGTTGCGCCGACATAGTAGTAACTGACTTCCCCGCTCAGGCCGTTTTCCCATTCGGTCCTCAGCCCCGCGCTGACTTTCGATCGCGGGGCACCCCGTCTGACCGTCCCGCTGAACGACTGGCCGATTTCCTCGTAGGCATAGTTGGCAAATCCACTGAGCCAGCGGCTGGCGAGAAACTCAATTCCGGCCTCGCCGCCATAGATGTCCGCGGAACCCTGGTCGTTGACGAATTCGGAAGCGCCGCCGGGGGTGATCCGGCTGCCGATCAGATCGGACACATGGTTGAAAAACAGGTCCGCTCGCACCCTCAGCCGGTGCTTCCAGTACCAGCCCTGATATCCGGCCTCATACGAAATGATCTGTTCAGGGGCGAGCCCGATCGAGCCGGTGACCGGGACCGTTGAAGAGACCGAGGGCGGAAACGGCACCCCGGTTGGGATGGTCGTAGTCACCCGTTGGTCCTGATGGGATTCGAAGAGGGTTGGGGGTCGATAGGCCGCCGATCCGGAGAGGTGAAGGGTGTGGCCCTCGGTGAACTGGTAGAGGATGGCCACTCGCGGGCTCCAGGTTCCTGCGATTTGACTGTGGAGATCGTAGCGCAGTCCGGCGACGATCGTCAGCGCGGATGTGGTTCGCCATTCGTCCTGGATGAACAGTCCCAGCCGATCTTCACGACTGAATTGATCGATCACCGTACTTGAGAGGGAGTTGTGGCGATAGCTGGCGCCATACAGCATGCGGTTGGTGGACCCAAGACTGATCCCATGTTGCAGATCGACGTTGTAGGTGTTGCCTGAGAAGGGGTTGGTGGACAGCCCGTTCCGGTCGGTGACGCGAATCAAGTTCGTCAATTGCCGGCCGGGAGAGATGGTGGCATCGTCGGTGAATCCTGACCACCAGGCGCGAATGAGAAAGGCACCCTGCTCGTAGAGGACATTGGCGTAAGCGAGGGATGGCCGGGTCGAATTACTGGTGACTTCCCCGACCTGCCCGTCGTATCGATTGGTGTCGACCAGCCCGCCTGATACCTGTAATTTGGAAGTCGACGACAGGCTGTACTCGGTCTGTACGTTGAATTTGTGGGACCGAAATCCGAGAGCATCACCATTCCGCCACTGTTGTGTCTGATCGCGACCGATGGAGAGACGATAGCCGAACTTCCCGGTGGTCCCGGCATGGACCGCTGCGCTGCTGACGGTGCCGAGGTCACCTCCTCCGAATTGCAGGGTCGTGCCCTTCATCTCTTCAGGCGATTTGGTGATGATGTTGATGACCCCGTCGAACGCATTGAATCCGTAAACCGCAGAGGCCGGCCCTTTGAGCACCTCGATCCGCTTGATTTCGGGGAGCGTGACCGGAATGGATTTCCAGAAGACGTTGCCTTGAACGTCAAGATAGATCGAACGCCCATCCACCATTACGAGCATTTTGTTTGCGAAGGGCTGATTCCCTCCCCTGGCACTCACGTTGAAATCGCCTCCGGTCATCTGCATGACCTCCAGTCCCGGGACCCGGCGAAGAACGGTCGGTAGATCCGTCGCGCCGGATTGGCGGATATCCTCGTCAGTGACGACGTAGACGTTGGAGGGCGCCTGAGAGATCGGTTGTTCATAACGAGACGCAATGCTCACGGTTTCTTCTTCCTTCAAGAGCTCCAATTCATCACTGAGGGCGAGGGGCATCGGGTCGTGAACGAGGACGGGCGGCTGTTCAGCGGCTGCCACGCTGCTGAAGCACAGGGTCAGCAGCGCCGCCAGTCGCGGATACCACGATGTGTTCAGTCCATCCCCCATCATGCAACGTTTAAAACCTGAGAGTGACCCATCCCATCACCCGACTTCGGAGTGTGTCGCCCAAAGGATGTTCCTTGTGGCGATCGTTCAGGGCGTTGAAGATCGCAACGGCCACCTCGGCCTTGTCGTGCCAGAATCGGTATCCGCCCCGCAGATTCAGCAACGTGTAACTATCGACCGTCGGGCTGGTGGATTCGGGCAGCACCGGGGCGAGCGCGTTGAAGAATTCGATCAAGGGGTAGGTGGCGCTTGCCACGTAATGGACGGCGACTTCTCCGTTGAAGCCGTTATCCCAGTCACCGCGGAGTCCCACATTCGCTTTCCAGTCCGGGCCGCCGCGTCGAGAGACGCCGGTGAAGGTTTGTCCGATTTTCTGGTAAGACACATTCGCAAATCCGCTAAGCCAGCGAGTGGCGAGGAATTCCAGTCCCGCTTCGGTGCCATAGACGTCAGCCTCACCGCCGTTCACGAGCGTGCGCGTGGTGCCGACGGTATGAAAGTTGATCAAGTCGGAGAGGTGATTGAAGAAGAGGTCGAGCCTGGTCCGGAGCCGGTGTTTCATCCACCACCCCTGGTAGCCGGCTTCGTAAGAAATGATTTGCTCGGGATTGAGTTTCTGCGACCCAAACAGAGGGATGGGGGCGAACAATGGCGGAACGGTTGGTAAGATTCGAAGGTCAAGATTCGATTCGAATAGGGTCGGGGGTCGATAGGCGACAGATCCGCTGATGCGAAGGGTATGTTCCGGCGTCAGGTTGTAGACGAGGGCGACACGCGGGCTCCAGGTACCGTTGATTCTCGTGTGCAGGTCATAGCGGACCCCTGCCACGAGAGTGAGAGAGGGGCGGATCGTCCACTCGTCCTGGAGATGGATCCCGAGCCGATCTTCTCTTCCCAATTCTGATACGGCGCTGCCGTCGACCGTGTTGTAACGATAATTGATGCCATAACTCACCCGGTTGGCCGAACCGAATTCGAGGCTGTGTTGTGCCTCTATGTTATAGGTGTTCGTCGTGAAAGACACATTGGGGCCGCCCGTGGCGTTGGTCTGCCGGACAAATTGCGAGAGGAGCGGATGTGTGGCGGAGTCGACAGGAATGTCGTTGCCCTGCCACCAGCCGCGCACGGAGAAATTCCGGTACTGGTAATGCACGTCCGTATAGCCTTGATTGAATTGGGAGCGAGGAATTTGGACGTTGGAAACGGGGCCGTCGAAGCGATTGGTATCGATGAATCCTCCTGCCACGCGCAAGGTCGCGTCGCCGGAGAAGTTGTACTGCGTCTGCACGTTGAATTTGTTCGACCGGAAGGCGAGGGCGTCGTTGTTGCGCCACTGTTGATTCTGGTCATGGCCGACGGAGAGACGATAGTCAAGTTTGCCCGCTGATCCGGCCTGGACAGCGGAACTGGAGATGGTGCCGAATTCCCCGCCGCCGAACTGCAAGGTCGTGCCCTTCATCTCCTGAGCGGACTTCGTGATGATGTTAATCACCCCGTCGAAGGCATTGAAGCCGTAGACGACTGATGCGGGCCCTTTCAGTACCTCAATGCGTCTAATCTCCGGGAGCGTGACCGGAAGGGACTTCCAGAACACGAGACCCTGGCCATCGATGTAGATCGAGCGCCCGTCCACCATCACGAGAATTTTATTGGCAAACAGTTGGTTGTCCCCGCGCGCGCTGACATTGAAGTCCGCTCCGGTGACTTGCATGACATCCAACCCGGGTATGCGGCGGAGGACGGTGGGAATGTCGGTCGCGCCGGAGTGGCGGATGTCCTCGTCCGTGATGACGTAGACGTTGGAGGGTGCTTGCGAGATGGGTTGCTCATGGCGAGTGGCGATACTGACGGTTTCCTCCTCCTTGAGCAGTTCGAGTTCGTCGCTGAGGGTTGCTGTCGTTGGCGTCGTCAAAGAGGGCATGGCGTCCTGAGCATGAGCGTCGATGCCTCCGCAGCAAATCAAGAATCCGCCGCATAAGGGAAGGGCATACTGTCGCAACCGATTCCCGATCAGTCCTGTCGCCTCAGTGCGTTGTGTCGCCGGTAGAATGGAGAAGAAACGCCGGTAGACGGTGCCGGGGAGGTGGATCAGACGACGCATGGCATACCGTGGATCCCGGCCCGGCGATGTCGGGCATGGTTGGACAGAGGACAAGCACGAGAACCAGATGGTTAGAGGAACTCTCTCGCAAAATGCATGCTTATGGGATTCTTGATGGGCGGACGGGCAATGTATGAATTGCACGATGGATCCATGCGATTCCTACAGTCTTCGCAAGGAGCGACGTGAAGAGAGGGATTCTAGTGTCGAAGCCAGTATCTAGTTGGATACAGACTGTATGTCTTCAGATACAGGCGCACGATTGATTTTATGTACGCGTGGACGGCCCGGTTTCAAATCCTGAAGTCGTGGTGAAAAGGGGCCGCCATTTTGTGACTCCAGATTGTGGAGTAGTTCCTCGATCGCTGATGAAATCAGACCGGCCATAGTAGTGCCGGAGGTCCAATACGCCGCATCACGCATACGTTCCAGGAGCTCGGTGGGCAGGCTGACGGTCATGCGTTGGCGTTTCTGGGATCGCAAATAGACAAATCGATTCATGGCGCAACTCCTTTGCACGAGGACAGAGATAGTGACCATGTCATTGCCACCTGCCAGCGCGATGCGCGAGTCCGTTGCGCAGGGGATGTGGTCGGTGTCCAGAGTGTCACCCCTGCGGTGGCTGGGTTTTAGGCTGTTGCGGGGTGGCGTCTTTCCATACGGCAACAATCAAGAGAGTCAGCATGCCACCGACTCCGATTAGGAGACCGCCCATGACGAGTTCCATGTCAGGCTCCTTTCTGTGCTGAATAAATATTCTCGAGTACCTCAAGAATGGAAAAGTCCCTGTCACCCCTGGGATGAGCAACAGCCGTGCCGTACGCGCCGGAGAACGTGTATCTGCCGATGTTTCCCAACCGTTTGAGAATTTCTGCATTGGCACAGCGGTCTGACAAGAACTGCCGTCGCTATCCGTGGGTGCCTCGCGCATCGCGGCTGTATCGGATTTCATTCACGGTGTATCAGATTGGATAACGCGGCTGCAGCAACGCAGAAGGAAGAGCTCATGTGGGCAGGTACACCCCTGACTGTTTCAGGAGGTGATGGAGCATTCGCTCCAACGACTGTTTATCCTCCTCATGTGTTATCAGGTCAAGCAGGCAGGCGACAGCATCGTACCAGAGGCCGGATTCGGAATAACGATAGATCGCATCACGATCGCAAGAGGTCCAGGTGCATGGCATGCCCAGTGAGCAGGCTTCACTAAAGGGAATTCGCTCGATGGATCCGCCCGCGACGATGTCCCGTGAAGGCGCCTCCGGGTCCAGTACTAATGTCACAAACCAGCGATAGGATTCCTGTTCCTTGAATTCGATTCCATATTCTCGCGGCCTGATGCAGTGGATGCCCGCAGAAACAGGTGACGGCAGCGCGCGTTCAAGAATAGGCCGAATTCCGCGGGAGTCCACCACCGTAATGGTCATCGCATTAGTCGTAGGCAGAGACAGGAACCAACAGAGTGACGGATCGCCTTTGATCGTAAAGGCGACATGATCCGGGACCAAGGCGATCAGCAGGGGAACTCCCGACTCGGTACCCCTGCTCTGCCCGCCGATGCGTGACCGCGGTGCATGGTCCTTCCGCGGTTTATACAGGGGCAGAGGGGAGTCAGGAGCCGTGACGAGGTCGGCCGCACGGCCGTCCGACGGCGTGGACGGAAGCCATGCGGCGTTGCGCCATGAAACCGGCCAGGCCATGGCGACTACAACCACTAGAGTAAGTCGGAGGTAGAACATCCTCTGCCGATCAGTAGTTGGCCGGACACAGGCATCTCGTCAGCGCAGGCTGGCGTGGGCTTGCGCAAGATCCCAGTCGGCCACGTCATGCAGCCCGACTTGTTTGAGCAAGGCCGCCCGTTGTTTGTGCAGACCCGTATCCCCTGGGTCGGAGGCGATAAGATCGCACAAACAGGCCATGGCATCGTACCAGAAACCCATCGCGGCGCTGGCCATCACCGCGTCGTGCGAACAGGCGGTCGTGGCGCCCAACACCATACACTCGCTGAACTCACAACGTTCGATCATTCCGCCGGTCACGATATCGCGTGAAGGAGAATTCTCGTCTTTGATTACGGAGATATACCACCGGTATTGGACATTCGCCTGCAGCGTGAAGCCGAGATCTTCAAGGTTCACGGCATGCACACCGGCCTGGTTGGGGGGGGCGATGAGCCGCTCGACGAGCGCGCGAATCGAACGCTCATCGATCAGGGTGAACCGCACCGGCAACGCCGTGTGTTTGGAGAGGAACCAGTTAAGAACCGGACGCTGCTTGACGGTGATCCCGACATGGTCGGGAACGAGGGCGGCAATGGCGGGATCTTCTCCCTCGCTTCCCCGCAAACTCCCTCCGATGCGGGCCCTGGGAGCCACCTGCTGAGGAGCCCGGTACGTCGGCATTCCCGGCTCTCCCTCCGCCAGCGCTAGGCCGGTGCCTGCGAGCAGTAAGGCGAGAAGCCACAAGGCGCCGACTTTCTGATCCCTACCGCGATGGATCCCTGTCGCCATGGTGTGTCCTCTCATCAGAAGCGTGAGCAGACTTATCCCAGGAGGATGCTCAAAAAATCCGTTCAGCAAGGCCGCAGCGAGGTCCGCGACGCGAAGAATAATGAGCGCCATGTTTGCGGACGCAGGAGAGACGGTGAGCCGGCCGTGCCTTCGAGCCGAAGCGCCTTGTTCTTACCCGCCCATCCCACGCCCGCCAAGTCAGGCTCCTTGCCCGTGAGCGGTACGTTGAAGCTGTGAGCGATGTGAGAACGCCGCTGGCTGATTTTTTCAGCATCCTGTTACAACCAATTATTCAACAAGAGGAACGCCGACCAATAGGCCGGATGTTCATACAGCCCCTCCGAGAGCAACTTCAGCTGTGCAAGTTGCAAAGCACGTGCCTTCGATTTCGACGCGTCATGCAATTGACGGTAAAATTCTGAGACGAGCTCAGAGGACGCGTCGTCGTTGATGAACCAGAGCGTGGCGAGGGCGCTCCTGGCACCTGCCTTCACCGCAATGCCGGCCAACCCCAGCGCCGCGCGGTCATCACCGATGCCGGTTTGACAGGCGCTCAACGTCAACAGCTCCAGCGGGTCTTGACGAAAGCGAAACAGACCCACCAACCGTTCCAGCTGGCTCATGGTCAGCCGATCGTCGAAGGTCAGCAAAAACGATTCATTCACGTCCGGGGCAAACTGCCCGTGCGTAGCGATGTGGAGAATGCTGTAGCGGCCGTCTTTCAGTTCTCCTTCCAGGCGTGGCGCGATGAAATTGTTGTCGAGAAGCTGTTCCCCCTTGAAGAGCAAATGAATGGACTCCATTTCTTCGGCAACGTGAGGGAGGGGAGGAAACCCTTGCACCGCCTTCGTCAACCCGCTGGAGAGGAGTTGCGCCCTAGTTCGATTGAGGGGGCGCGGATCGGTTAAATCGAGTCCCGGGGTCATGGCGACGGCGTACTGCGCGATGAGGAATTGATCTCCGTCATGGAGCGCCGACATGGGAATGGTGCGAAGCGGACCGTCCGGGACAAAGACCAGCGTCTCTACCTTGAGCCGGCGCAAGTCGGGGAGAAGCGGCCGGAGCAACCAGTCATACAATTGCTGCGCGTGGGGCAGGTACTCGCGGGTCGTCCGTTTTTCGAGGAGGCGCCGGAACCGTCGTATTTCATCTGTCAGGACCGATGATGTCACCGGCACGGAATGTCGTCTGAGGCCGTCCGGAAAGCTCACGAGCAGTTCCGTGCGATCGGCGAAGATAATCGGGTAAATGATGGCCGTCGCCGGAGACACCGTATCCAGCTTGGTCAGTCGAGCCTGCATCTGATCGACGCAGTCATCCCGAAAATAGTCCCGGAGTTCGGCCGCCTTGTACGCCTCGATCGCGTCGCGCGCCGCCCGTAAATAGGGCGTCGCTTCAACGTCGTCTTTCATCAAGGCCGCCCGTTGCAACAGGAGATCGGCTAATTCGAAATAGAGGGAACGAATCGAGCGATGGTCAGGCTCCAGCGAGAGATGCGACGCGAATGCCACTTCGGTGCGGATGGGCTGCAGGGTCGCCGCCGCTTCCTGATAGGCCGACAAGGCGTCATCGAGCTTGCCCAGGTTGGTGAGGAGGCGACCGCTTTGCCAGTGCCACCGGTACAACGATTCCGGCGCGGCGACGGATTGCGCCGCGAAGACGGCGCGGCGAGTGAGCTGGAGGGCTTCATCCAGCCGGTGCTCGCTCTCGTAGAGATGTCCGAGGTGCCCGTAGGCATAGGACATGAGGCGTGTCAGGCCGGATTCCTCCGCCATTGTCGCCGCCTCTTGCAGCAGCGCCGCCGCTTGTTGCAGCCGGCGCGCGTGCTCCTCCGGCTGATCAGCTGAAAGGTCACGATACCCCAGCGCCAAGTTGATGAGCCCGTCGGCCTTGTCGTGCGAGGCCGGCATTGCCGACAGTCGGAGGCTGGCCTCGTCCAAGGCGGCAGCCGCCTCATCGAATCGTGTCAACCGCACCGCGACCCGCGCGGCGTTGACGCGGGCGCGCACGAAGAGCATGCCGAGGTTTTCTTCCGTTGCCCCTGCCGCGCTGTCTTGAAACGCGGCCAGCGCTTCCGGAAACCGGCCCTGTAACGCCTGGACCATGCCGAGGTCGTTCCGGAGTGCCGCCGAAAACGTTTTCAGATTGTGTGTCTGCGCGAGGGCGGCGGCCTGCGTCAGGTAGTCAGAGGCGGTATCGTATTGCCGGCTGAGCACATAGGTTTTGCCCAACTCGGAGAGAGTCAGCGTGAGCCAGGTGGGGTCGTCGATCGTGCGCGCCAGTTGCAGGGCCAATTCCTGCTGCAGAAAGGCTTGATTCACGTGCCCCAGGCTGCGGGCCGCAGAGGCGGCATGGGAGAGCGCTTGGATATGGCCTTTGGTGTGGCGGGCTTCGTCGTAGAGCCGCGCG
>JBEIQG010000242.1:0-5105 GCA_040376625.1 Nitrospira sp.
AGGGCAACTATTGCTTCCTGAAAGATTCACCGGACCATTCATGGCCACAGAAGACGATCCTACGAGGTTTTGCTCCGGAATTTTTAATCCTGAATTTCACAAAAGCGAGCACGCCACTTTTTTCGTGATCGGCGAGATGTGCTTTGGGATTGCGTTCAACATCGTCGCTCCAAAACCAGATGCCAAGTTTTCTGTGCTAATTGACGGTCTTGAGCAGAAAGAACGGTCTGTGAGTGTCCCGAAAATTACATTTGGCAAGAAGGAGCGAGGAGGCTGGTCCGTTTGCCTCAGCGGCTCAATTTGCACAGAGCATTGGACAATGAGATGAAAGCCATTTGAGCAATAGTAGCCTGAAAATTCGATTCGCATGCTGTGCTAAATTTGTGCTAAAAATTTTCAAAACCCACCTATATCCCTCGAATCCATCGAACCAGTGGAATGCGTGCAAGCACATGTTTTCGCAGTAAAAACGGGGAAACCATTTGATACACCGAGCATTTCAAAAACCGCCCAGGCCTGTTTCCTAAACCGCGGGTCGCACGTTCAATTCGTGTCGGGGGCACCAATTCATCCCACTTTAACTGGACTGTTTAGTCCCCCGCTCGACCACATAGCCACCCATTCTTTCGCGTTCACTCCGAGTGGCGCATCTGTCAGACCTGTTTCGCTGCACCGCCCGCCTTGCACGAAGTGACTTCCGACCCGGTCCGCTTTGCCACCCATTTCGTTATGAACCCGGCACAATGAATTCCATCCAACCCAGGAGGGATTGCCTGACCGGCGTCTCCCTTTAGTGCATCTACCCTTAGGTCTTCCGGCTCAGCGTAAAATGTTCTCATTGCACAGTTCTCTACTTCGGTTCTCGCTTGAGATCGAGCGTATGTTGGGGAAAAACGCGCGGGTGGCTATACGAATCAATGCGTTAGGGATTGACCATGACACGGTATCGAGATTGCAGTGGAGCCTCCGCATAACAAAGGAGTTTCCACCATGATTGAGTTCCCGTTGATCCTCATCGGTTATGCCCTTCTTCCCCTCATTGCCGTTCAGCTCATGATCATGGCTGACCGTCCGACGAAAGCAGGCGAGCAGAACGCCTTTCCGCAAGTGGAGATTCTGTGAGACTGCGGCGGTTCTGCCGGCCATGAGCGGAACCGCCGCATTTCCAGGCTCATTCCGCATCCTGCCGCTTGCCTCGGTATTCGTCCCAATTGCTCTAGCACCTCGACCGGTTCACCGAACGAACCCTCGGCAATTCGCATAAGTAGGTGAAGGTAGCAGACCTCGCCCTGCCTCGCGAACGGGGCCCGCTCGACGAATAGAGCAGACGTAGGTAGAATTGTTCATGTATACTACTGTCGTCCAACGGTCTCTTGATTAGACTTCCGACGTGTTCGCAGCACATGCTCTTCCGAAGAGACCCATGAAACCGGCGAATCTGTTCATCTGCCTATCGCTCCTGTTCTTGGCAACCACGGGTTGCCACGGCTACGCGTTCACTGAAACCCCGACGACCGATGGCTTCCACTCCAAACTCCCCTCCCCCTACACCAGGGCGGTCGTCTGGGGCGGACGTCCCGACACGGTTCAGAGTGCGAGCACGTGGCTGCTCAAAAAAGGCGTGCTCGTCGTCGACCAGACGAAGGTGCTACAGGCGGCGGCCGACCAGAAGGTGAGCCTGACGGGCTACCAGTATCTTGAGACGGATGTGCTGCGAATGGCTAAACTCGTCGGTGCTCGGCTGGTGGTGTTCAGCAATGCCGAAGTGGGATCCTGGGAGGCCTTGGATTGGAGTAGCGGCTTTCCTCATAGCCAGCGGGTCTATTCAGCCACCGTTGCCCTCAGGGCTGTGGATGTGAATACCGGTGAAATCGAATGGAGCGGCAAAGCCCAATCGACTGAACGCTTCAGTAATATCGAAGAGGGGGTGAGCCTCCTCACTTGTCATGCTCTCGCAACGGCCTGGGGTCTGCGCAATCCAGGTGCCGTGGCGCCGGAGAACGTTTGCCCACCGGGGTCTGGCCTCATGAGCACAGAAGTGAGCAGGCCGAAGGCCCTCGCCCCTCCAGCCTCATCGAGCAAGGACAATCTGACTCCCTCCATGAGCTACTAACGATTGCCCAGCCGCCGGGCACCTCTCTTTTTCCTTGCACCCCCTCCGGACAGCGATACCAACCTGCACCTTACAGTCCTCTCGACGAGAAAAGTCGCTCTTTTGTCGTATTTTCTACCCCGCGCGATATACTGCAAGAGTACCGTTCCGCAATGTCCTTGCTCCGGCCGCAGATATGGCTCACTACCTTCTCCTCACATTGTTGAGTCTTGCGATGACCTCCACATCACATGCTGCCGAGAATCGTCCGTTTTGGACCGAGCAAGCGCTCTTTCATTTCGGGGACGACGTGTTCTTTACAGGGCGAGCCTCCTGCGCCCCTAACGTGGAAGACGGGCGCCAACGCGCATACGTCGCCGCCGTCCAAGAGATTAGAAATTTCACCCGAGCCCAGGAAGTCGGCGGCTTCCCCATCGATACGCAAATGATTTTCGAAGACCTGCATCCGCCTGACTGCCCGCAGGGACTTATCACGGTATGGCGATTGCTGCGCGTGCCGCGCACCGCGCTGGAATCACTCTCCAGACACAGCAGCATCGGGCGACAGAAAGACATTTCCCCGATACAGGCGCAAATCGCGGCGATCAGGAATCTCACACCTCGGATCGGCATGCTGCGTGAGGAGATTTGGAATCGATACGGCTTGCCTCGCTCCATCTGGGCGCGCCCGGAACAGGGGGAACTGATCTGGGACTACTCCCACTTCGGCCTGATCATCGTGTTCAATCAGGACGATGTGTTAACACGCTGGCGGTTGAACGGACCACACCCACGCTCGAGTGAAGACGAACCAGTCACATCGCACCAAGACATTCTGACGGACAAAGATCTTCCAAGCATCGACCTCACCGTTCGACTTCAGCAGCTCGAAGAACAGCAAGACCTCGACCGGCGGCGCCAGGCCCAGCGGTATTGCACCATCCGTTTCGCGGAGGTCCCTGAATCCCTGCGCCCCAAACATGGCAGTTGCGAGCAACGTGAATACGAACGATTGAAAGAACAACACCATCCATTCTGAGGCCACGCAAAACAGATACCCAAGAGAGGAGTCAACCATGGCGACCGGCATAACTCAGCCCTCGACAGTCCTAATAGTC
This sequence comes from Nitrospira sp., assembly GCA_040376625.1. Classification (GTDB taxonomy): domain Bacteria; phylum Nitrospirota; class Nitrospiria; order Nitrospirales; family Nitrospiraceae; genus Nitrospira_A. Next base: position 3,211 of record JBEIQG010000242.1, read on the forward strand.
GACGACGACCCGAGCGCTCTCCTCGTCAGTACCAAACCTTTGCGGGATGCCGGCTACACCGTACTCCAGGCGCCGGGCAGTTCGGAAGCGCTCAAACTCTATGCAGAATACCCCAACCCGATCAACCTCGTAATCGCCGATGTCTTTCTGCCCCCACCGGGATTTCAACTCTCCGTCGACAGGAACCCCTATCCCCGTGTAAACGGTCTCGACATGCTTGAGAGACTCCTGCAAGACAAGCGCGAGATCCGCGTCCTCCTCATGTCCAGCAGCCCAGGGTCCGAGCTACAGAATCGTGGCCTCGTGCGATCGGGATTGCCCTTTCTCCAGAAGCCTTTTACCAGTCAAAGGCTGTTGTCGCTGGTCCGAGAGGTCTTAGCCGGCCCTCCTGCCACTCCCGATCAGAAAAACGCGACGCGCCCCGACAGCGGCAATGTCGAATGGGTTGACTAACCGCCCGCGCCGCCGTCCCCGTTGCCAGAATCACGAGTAGAAGCAGGGATTTCTTGCCAGACAGCACCCGCTTGGATAGACTTTTCTTAATACAGGAACAGGACACATGGCACGAGCGAAAGCGAGCGAACCGCAACGCGTCCGATCGAAACAGAATGCCGTCGAAGAACTCAACCGCGGCATCACCACGTTGCGTGAACTAAGCATACAGATCGATGACCTGAGCAGAGATGGCTTTCCCTATCGTGACGCAGTACGCGCCAGAACAGAACTTTCCTTTCGGGAAACGATCCGGCGACTGTTCGGAGAAAAGTCTCCGGAATACCAGGCACACAAGAATCACAAGCTTCGAATCGGCAATCGCACGGAATCCGCACAGAGCACCACTCTGCTCAAAGAATTGATCGTCCAGCTGGAGAATCAAAGAGCTGCGCTTTTAGGCCTCGCACCGACCGAACCCTCGCCACCTCCACCGGTACTCCTTGAACGTTCCTTACTGACCATAGTTCCTCCGGACCAACCTACTACTCCGATCGAGCCGTCCGAAGACCCGACCACCGTCCCCCCCGCACCCGTCGCTATGACCAGCGCTCGAGGGACCGTCCCCGCATCGACGACGAACGTCAGCCACCCAACTCAGCCCATCGCTCCAATTGTTACGACCACACCCGTCTCCTCCACCTCCGCCTCCCCACCGGTCATCCCAGGGACCGTCGCACAACCTATTCGCGATACATCGATACAACGCCCGCCCCCGCAACCACCATCACCCCCGCTGCACCCCGCAACGTCTGAAGCCCCCGGGCTCCCCGCTGAGAAAACTGCGCCGGCAACCCTGCCCGCTTCAGCTTCATTGGCCGCAGAACCTGTTGTCGTTGCTCTATCAACGAATAGCGCAACGCCCTCTGAGCAGACAGTGCGCGGCGAAACCGCCCCGACTCCACCACCGACAATGCCGCAGGCGCAGTCCACGATTCCATTGGGAACCATTCCCCCTATTCCACGAATGAGTCCCGTCCCGGCACCTGTGCCGACTGCTCCTATCGAGCCCTCTCCGACACCGCAGCAGGCTTCCAATCCCACAGACATCCCGGCACAAAAATCAGTTCCAGCCACCGTCGCGATGATTCCGGTAAGCCAAGACACGACCGAGATAGCAGCAGAAAAACAAGCGCGCGACCCTCGACCGCCCATTCCTCAAGTTCGAACCGAGGTTTCGCTCCCACCAGCCATGCCCGCGCTCGCATCAGTCCCCGAGCCCAAACCGGAACCGTCGTTCATATCTCCCGTCACACTGCCAGAGACGCCAACGGTACTCAGAACGCCGCTGGATACGAATAGGAACGATCATCAATCGGAGGCCGCAACGCTCGACACACTCCGCCGAATGTGTGCGCGCTTCCACCTGGTCGCTCGACAACTACGACTGCGAAAAGAATACC
>JBEIQG010000303.1:0-2412 GCA_040376625.1 Nitrospira sp.
AGACAACCTGTGGCCGGCAGGGACAAGATCACGAGGACGGCGGAAATAGCGATTTGACGGCGCGCCGCGACTCGTTTCATTTGGTCGAATCCTCAGCGGAACGCGTACTGCCCGATGCTCGTGCGGGTGTGCGTTCTATGAACACATCGACCTGCTGTCCGGCGTAGATCGGAAACGCCGGCCGTTCGAAGCGGTAGATGATCTGGAGCACCCGGGTATCGACCCGTTCGCTGTTATCTCCGGTCAGGGACTTTTTGGGTATGATATACGGCTCGATGCGCACGTATGTCAGAGGAATGGCCTGGCCGGTGTTACCTTTCAGATAGGCGATCCCGGGTTGATTGGGAGCCACCAATGGAGCATTCACCTCATCGACCTCCGCGCGAACTTGTAGTTGCTGCATGTCGCCCAGGAGCATGAGCGGCTCGGTCGCGCCGGTGGTCAGGGCGAATTCCCCGGCCCGAACGTTGACCTGCAGAATCGTCGCAGCCCGCGGTGCACGGACGGTCAGGCGGTCCAGGAGCATCTGTGTTTCGTCGCGCTGGGCGATGACTTGTTTGAGGGTGGCCTCATAGCGACTCTGCGCGCGTTTGGCCATTTCGGAGGCGTACCAGGTGCGCTTCACGTCGTCTTCGCTGACGGCCCGGCTGTCCCGCACCGATTTCAGCCGCTTGAGCTGCGTCTCGAGATCGCCGATGCGGTATTTTTGTTCTTCGATCTGGGCTTCCGCCGGTGGAATTGCGGCCTGGCGAGCCACCAGTTGCGCGCGGAGGTCTCGATCATCCAATTGGAGCAAGGGATCGCCTTCACGAACCCGATCACCGACTGCAACGAACACCTTCGTCACCAGTCCCGCCATCGGCGGCCCGATACGGACGTTTTCGTTAACCGCTTCGATGATGCCGGTCGCGGCGACCGTCGTTTCATAGGGAGATCGGGGCGGTTCCACGATCGGTGTCGGCATGGGCTGGTGCTTGCCGGCAGTCAAGACGACCCAGGCCGCCAGCATCGTGCCTGCGACGGCGAGCCAGACACTAAAGCGATTGAGAATGCTCATGCGGTTGCCTCTCTCTGAATCGGGTGAATCCCGACAATGCGGCCGTCGGTCAATTCCGCCATGCGATCGCCGAATTGGAAAATCCGGCTGTCATGTGTGACGACGATGACGCAGCGATCGGGGGCACGCCCCACATCCCGAATCAACTCCATGATCTTCTGGCCATTGGGCCCATCCAGGGCGGCAGTCGGTTCATCGCACACCAGCAGCTGCGGCTCATTGACCAACGCCCGGGCAATGGCGACGCGCTGCTGCTGTCCGCCGGAAAGGTTGCGCGGCAGAAACTCGGTCCGATCGCCGAGGCCGACACGTTCAAGCATCAGCCGCCCCCGTGAGATCGCCTCGTTCTTCCGGGTGCCTTGGATCAAGAGTGGAACGGCGACATTCTCCGCCGCGGTCAACGCGGGCAGGAGATTGAATTGTTGGTAGATGAATCCCATGGTGTGTCCGCGAAATCGGGTGCGCGTGCCGGGCGACATCTCGGTCAGTGAGGCTCCCAGCACGTCGAGATTGCCGGCATCGATGTCCAGGATTCCGGCGATGGCCGACAGCAGCGTGGTCTTTCCTCCGCCTGATTCTCCGACGAGCAGCAGCAGCTCGCCGAAATACACGTCGAGGTCGATGCCCTTGAGCACCGTGACGGTGGTCTCGCCGGATCCGAACGACTTGACGAGTCCTCGAACCTGCACGGCGATGGCTTGCCGGGCACCGTGGATTTCGTCTGTGCTGCCCTGTGACGGTGACGAACCATCCATTGCGGTCATCGAAATACAATCGCCGGTTCAAGCCGGGCCAGTTTGATGATGCTGATCAGTGCCGACAGCGTGCAGATCATGAGCAGGGCAACAAAGACCAGCAGGAGCAGCGGCCAGGTTTCCAGGAACGGGAGCTGACCCTCTTGTGCCGTCAGGAGACCGAATCCGGTCGCGAGTCCGATGCCGACCCCATACCCTGTGATCCCCACAGTAAACGCCTGCAGGAGAATCATGCGGGCCAGAGTTGCGGTGGATGCGCCCATGGCTTTCAGCGCGCCGAACTGCCGAAGATTTTCGACCGTAAAGAGGTAAAACGTTTGCCCTGCGATAGCCATCCCAACCACGAACCCCAACAGAATCGTGGTGCCGAAATTGATTCCGATGCCGGTGTTCTTCAACACCCAGCCGATCGTCTTCCATCCGAAGGCGTCGGCGGTGAAGGCGCCCAATCCCGTGTGGTCGCTAATTCGTTGGTTCACCTCGTGCTCGGGAGCGGGGTATTTTGCTCTCGGGAGTACGGAGGAGTGGGTGAGGCGTTCCGGTGGCAGATACAGCTATGGCAGTTCTTAGGTGGTGTAGTCTACGGGAATGTTAGTGTTG
>JBEIQG010000114.1:0-11655 GCA_040376625.1 Nitrospira sp.
ACCGGCAAAGATGGCGCGATTTATGCGGGCACGTTTCGAGGCGGCGTCTTCCGGTCGCGAGACGGGGGCAAGAATTGGCTGCCGGTGAATAAGGGCCTCAAGCGGCTGGAGATCAAAGCCTTGATGATGGATGCCAAGGGACTCTATGCCGGCACCGGCGACGGCGTCTATCTGTTGAATGCCGTGCAGGATCAATGGAAGGTCGTGTCCACCGGTCTGGATGAAATTCTGGTGCATGCGCTGGTCCGAACGGACGACGGCACCCTCTACGCCGGTACCTCGGGCAAAGGTGTTCATAGTTACAAGGAACGCTCACCGGGATGGACTCGTTTGCGGCAAGGGCTGCGTGACCACGAAGGATTGGTCGAAAATTTTATCCGGGTGTTGGCCGTGGATAAAGAGCAGGGTGTTTACGCCGGCACGTTCGACGGCGGTGTGTTCCGCAGCGGCGATGCGGGTAAAACGTGGTTGCCGATCAGCCGGGCCTTGCCGAACGATTCGATTCGCGGTTTGATCAGCAACGAGCGCGGTGTCTATGTCGCTACGGGCCGGGGCATCTTTAAGACCGTCGACAAGGGGCGGCAATGGGTTCCCTTGAACAAGGGGCTCGGTAATTTGTCGGTGCAGGTACTGATCGAGAGTGAAAAAGGGGGCTTTTACGCCGGCACCAGTTCAGGGGTCTTTCGCAGCGATGACGATGGCCTCACCTGGACGGCGGTCAGCCAGGGATTGGAGGGCGAGAGTGTTGCGCCCTTCAAGTTTAACTGAGAAGGAAAGGATACGAGATGACGGCACAAGCAGGTTCACCGGTAGCGACCATTTCAGTCACATCCAAGAATGAGCCATGGGGCGAGATCGTGCTGCGCCTGTTCCCGGACGTGGCGCCCAATCACGTGAAGAACTTCGTGGATCTGGCCAGGAAAGGCTTCTACAACGGGACGACCTTTCACCGGGTGATTCCCGGCTTCATGATCCAGGGCGGCGATCCCAACAGCAAGAATCCGGACCGCGCCTCACATGGGATGGGTGGTCCGGGGCACAATGTGAAGGCGGAGTTCAACAGCAAGCCGCACAAGCGGGGCACCGTGTCCATGGCACGCGCCAACGATCCTGACAGCGCGGGTTCGCAGTTTTTCATCTGCGTCAACGATGCCAACTTCCTGGACTGGCAGTACACGGTCTTCGGTGAAGTACAGAGCGGATTGGATGTGGTCGACAAAGTGGTCGGTTCCAAGCGCGACGGTCGGGATAACCCACTGGAGCGCGTCGAAATGACCGTTACCATTACCGAGTAGCCTCAAGCGTCGTTCGTGAAGCGTGAGAAGACCATAGTCTCGGCGAACGCGTCTATGCGATTCTCTCGCTTCACGTTCCACGTGTGTCGATTGGTCGTAGTCTGTGTGCTCGCCGCCGGCTGTGCGATTCCTCAGGTCCCTTCGCGAACCGTCTACGAAGATCCCGTCAATTTTGTCCGGTTGGAGTTGGATGCCAATGTGCTGCCGGAATGGCCGCCGGGTCATTTCACGCATCCGGCCCAGTTCTCTTACGACCAGGTGCGTCGAGTGCTGATGGGCCTCACGGTGCAAGAGCATCGGGCTTCGATTCAGCGTTGGATTTCCGGGGACTCTATCCGGTTGCCCATGTTCCGCGACGCGGAGATTGCAATTTTGGTCCCGCAGTTGGTCGAAGCGTTACGTTTGGCGCGGGAGAATGAGCGGGTTACCTATTACCTGAGTCAGCCGCAGACGTCGGTCAAGCGGATCATCACGTCGGGCGGGCTCTACGTCCGGGGAACCGAGCTGCATTTTATTTTAGGGAATTGGCAGACCGTGTACGGAATCCCGGCTTACGGCATGATTTATGATCGACGTTATCCGATGAATCCGATCGTCTCCAAGGGGTTCGATCTGTTTTTCGATCTCGACCAGGCTATGGTGCATCAGAGCACCAGCCTCTGGGACTGGCTGCTTGCCAACTCCAAAGACGAACTGGTAATCGACCTCGCCAGAGTCTTTCCCGGGGAACGGGTTTGACCGAACCCCTCTCGGTTGTGAAGCGGGTCTCGTGAAGTGGGAAGGAAAGTCCACCACCCATCAGGCTGCACGGCATTCGTTTTGAGGCGAGAGGCGGCCGACGATTCACGCACGGCGGGAACCGCTCCGGCCCTGTACCTTGCTGCTGCCTAATTGGCAGGTTCGCGAGGACCTGCTATACGACTGACCGTGTCGGGCGGGGGTTGAGTGGCGCGGCTCAGCAGGAGAATGCGCCCGGTGTCGTCGCCCTGAGACGTGTAGGCCAGCGTGACTTCCGCTATCTTGTAATCGAATTGGGTTTCCGCCAACCGTGTTTGCGCCGCCGTTACCGCCACTTCCGATTGCGTGACTTCCACCACCGTGCCGAGCCCCAGTTTGTAGCGTTGTTTCGAAAGCTGCAACGCTTCCTGTGCCGTCTTTACCTGTTCTTCCGCCAGGGTAATTTGTTGGGCGAAGGTCAGGGTGTCGAGATAGGCGTTGGTTACCTGTTGCGTCAGCGCCTGTTCGATATTGCTGGTCGCGGCAGAGGCGGCCTGACGGTTGGCATTCGCCTCCACGACTTGATTCTCAATCAAGAACCCGGTGAACAGGGGCATGGACACCATTGCGCCGGCCATCCACCAGCCGCCGGTCTGCTGGTTCTGGCGTGCATCGAAGGGATCGAAGGTGCCGCCGCTGGCGATCGCCGAGACCGTCGGCAGGTACTGGCGTTTCGCCGCAGTGAGCCTCGCATCCGCCGAAGCAGTCTGCTCCTTCGCGCGTTTCACTTCCGGATGCGACAGGCTTTCGTTGATCAGGCTTTCCAGCGTCTTCTGCGGACGGACTTCCACTGAAATGTCTTCGAGGACGTAGTCGTCGGCCCCGACGATGCCCATGGTCCGGTTCAAGTCGGCATAGCTGGCTTTCAGATCGTTTCGGCTGCGCACCAGGAGCGATTGCGCATTGACGAGCTCCACATGCGCCAGATCGAAGTCGAGCTTCGATTTCAATTGTTGCCGGTAGAGAGTCTCGATCTGTCCGGCGATGATCCCGCGTTCCCGGACGGTTTCCTCGGCGATCTGGACGAGCCGCCGCCGCTTGAGACTGTTCAAGTAGGCGCGTTGCACATATAGCAACACGAGGGCGCGGCGTGCGCTGACATCCTGTCCCTGCGCACGTTCGGCCAGTTTGTTCGATTCCACCAAATTACTCGTGTATCCGAAGTCGTAGATGCGCTGGTTGGCTATGACACCGCCGGTGAAGGTGGTTTGGTTTTCACGGAGTAATCCACCGCCGACCATGAAGCGCGGGTTGCTCACTCCGGCGCCGGCTATGGTGTTGGCATTCGCATAAACCTGCGGGTAATAGAGGGAACGGGCCTGTTCGGTGCGCGCTTCCGAGGCTTTCAGGTTCGCCGCACCTTCGATCAGCATGGGGTGATTGTTTACGGCAATATCGACGGCGCGCTGGACGCTGAGAAAACTGCCGTGAGGCAGCGTGGAGGGCTGATCCGTCTCGGCAGCCTGAGAGGCCGAGACGAACAGCATCGTGAACGCCAGCATGGTCAACGTTCTGAGCGGATTCTGCGGTAACAAACGTGTCATGGGCGATCTCCCGGTTTCTGCGAGGTCCCGTTCAAGGGAGAGTTCGGAGGCGGTGGTGTGCCGCCCGGAACGCGACGCTCGAATTTCTGTTGGGATAGTTTGGCGTCGGGCAAATTGAAGGGGGCGGCTACGACCGGCATCCCGTCCAACAGGCGGCGTTTTCCGACCGCGACCACGTCTTCGTGGCCCTGTAAACCGGAGGTGATTTCGATCCAGCGGCCATCGCTGATGCCGGTCTTCACGGGGACGGATTTGGCCTTGCCCTCTTCGATGATGAAGACCGACGTGCCTTTGGGTGTGCTGATGACTGCCTGCGGCGGGAGGACGAGAGCCCGCGGGATTTCCCGCAACCCGAGCGCCACTTCGGCAAAGGTGCCGGGCCGGAGCGCATGGTCCGCATTCGGCAGATCGATCTCGACCAGGAGGCTTCGCGTCGCGGGATCAAGCGCCAGGGTAGAGCGGGTGACGACACCGTTGAACGTTCGGTCGGGAAGCTCCGTGACCTTCACGGTCGCGCTGGTTTTTCCCGGCACGACCCAAGGACTGTCGTCTTGCGGGACGTTCGCATAGACACGAACCGTGCTGAGGTCCATGATCGTAAACAGCGGAATGGCGCTCGCGGCTGAGGAGGTGGCAATCTGAATCAATGATCCGGGATCGGCGAAGCGAGCGGTGACGATACCGTCGTAGGGTGCGCGGACTTTCGTATAGTCCCGCATGACGACCCGCTGTTCCATCAGGTGCCGGGCGCCTTGGTAGGACGCTTCGGCCACGTCCACGTCCTGTTTGGCGATTACGTCCGGCGATTCCTTCCAGACTTTGGCGAGCCGTTCGTAGGTCAGCTTCTTAATTCTGTAGTCCGACACGGCCTGCTGGTACTGTTCTTCCACCTCCGGCGCGTCGATCACGGCGACCACTTCGTTTCTCTTCACTGCGTCGCCCTTGTCCGGGCCGATCCATTTCAGATAACCGGAGACCTTGGCGTAGAGCGTGGTTTGGTAGAGCGGCGACACGTTGGCCGGCAGCTTGACCGTGTAGACCAGGTCTCGCCGGGTCGGCTTCGTAACCTGCACGTCGACCGGTGTGGAGTCCAGTTCAGAGGGAGTCGGGCCGGCCGCAGGTTCCGATGGTGTCGCAGCCGGCCTTGCCGGAGCCGGGGGCGAGGGTTCGTCTCCCTGCCAATACAGATAGCCGCCAATCGCCAGGGCCAGGAGTGCGGCCGTTCCAATCCAGAGTGACGTACGGTTGGAGCGTGGCGCGGGCTGGGGCGGGACTACCTGTTCGGTCATTAAATTTCCTCCAGAGTCGCGGGTGCGGTCGAAGACACAGGGCGACGTTCCCGGCGAATGAGCACGAGAGAGTGCATGATGGGGACCACCAACAACGTCATGATCGTGCTGACCGCCAAGCCGCCGACCACCGCGCGGGCCAAGGGCACCATGGTTTCATTCCCTTCTCCGAAACCGAGGGCCAGCGGCAACAGGCCGAGGATCGTCGCAAGGGCCGTCATCAGGATCGGACGAATGCGTCTCCGCCCCGCTTCGAGCACGGCATGCTCGGCCGTCGCTCCATGGCGGACCATGCGATTGGCAAAGTCCACCAGCAGAATACTGTTCGACACCACGATGCCCATCATCATCAGGGTCCCGATCATCGACTCGACATTCACGGACGTGTCGGTGAGATGCAGGGTCAATACGGTGCCGATCCAGCCCAACGGCACGGCAACCAGAATAATCAGGGGATCGATGAACGACCGGAACAAGGCCACCATCACGAGATAGATCAGCACGACGGCGAGGGGGAGAGCCAGCGCGAAGTTCTGGATCGCGCCGCGCATGTTGGCCACTTCGCCGCGCAGTCGTACTGTGACGTCCTTGGGCAATGCCACGTCGGCCAAGGCTTTTTCGATATCTTTCGCTACGCGGCCGAGATCGTTCCCGACCGGCGTTACCAGTACATTGATCAATCGGGAGAGGTCATAGTGATCGATGGAGTCGGGACCGGTTTTAAACTTGAGGGATGCCACATCCCGCAGCATCACCGGAGGCCCTCTCCGGTCGTCACCTGAAGCGTAATAGCCGCTCGTCATTTCCATCTGACGTCCGGCGAACGGCGTGTTTTGCAACGCCAGCGTGGAACCTTGCATCCCGCCGCCTGTGAGGCTGGCGGTCGGTAACAACGGCGTGCGCGCCCCGATAATCGGAATGTTCAGCAGGTCTTCCGTCGTCGTGAGCGATTGCTCGGGATACTGCGCCAGTAGGAAATAACCGTTGGCAGTCTTGGGGTCCAGCCAATAGTTCGGGGAGAGGGCCAGATTGGAACTGATGCCGGTGATGACGTCGACCACCACGCGATTCTGGTTGATGCCGTAGTATGCGGCTTTCGTGCGATCCACGTTGATATGCATCTCGGGATAACTCTTGCCCTGTTTGATCCGCACATCGACTGTGTTGGGCACTTGCGCGATCCGCTGCTGGATCTGCTCTGCCACCGGCCTGATGATGTCGAGGTTCGGACCCTTGACCTGGATGTCGATCGGGGCTTTGAGGCCGAAGTTCAGCACATCGCTGATGATGCCGCCGGTTTGAAAGGCGATTTCGACGCCGGGCAGAGAAGTCTTGAACTTCTTTCGAAGGTCCGCGATATAGGCTTCCGTATGACCCTGATGTCCGGTCACCAGGTTCACCAGCACGAAGGCCGTATGGTTTCCGGTGTTCGGGGCGAAGCGCGCCGCATCCCCGTAGTAGAGACCCGTGTTCGAGATCACTTCTTCCAACTCGTCCTTCGGAATCGTATCGTGTACCAGTTGCTCGATCTGAGCGACGATGGCCGTGGTCTTTTCGATGCGCGATCCTTCCGGCGCCACGACCAGCATGGTGAAATTACCCGCATCCACCTTGGGGAAGAACTCCGTGTGGAGGCGAGGGAGCAGGAAGACCGCGGTGGCGACCAGGGCGAGTGCAGCCAGGCCGATCACGACGGGTTTGAAACGCACTCCCGCGGCGAGCAATGGTTCATAAATCGCAAGCACGTAGCGGAACCATCCTTCGTCGGCCGAGGCCTCATGTTCGGAAGACTTGGCGTGCCCCGACTGATAGAGCCAGGCCAGGACGACCGGTGTCACCGACATGGAGACGACATAGTCGGCCAACATGGCGAACGCCACCGTCATGGCTAACGGGACGAAGAGATACTTCACGATGCCGGTAAAAAACATGATCGGCAGGTACACGATGAGGATACAAATCGTGGCGACGAGGATCGGCAACGTCAGCTCCATCGCGCTGTCCTCGGCCGCCGAACGCCCGTCTTTTCCCATCTCCAAATGTCGATGGAGGTTCTCCTGCACCACGATGTTATTGTCCAGCAGGGTACCGATCACCAGGGCGAGTCCACCCAATGTCATCAAGTTCACGCTTTGGCCGGTCAGGTAGAGCGCGACCAGCGCGGCGGTCAAGGAGAGGGGGATGGCCAACCCGACGACGAGCGCCGCCTTGACGCTTGCCAGGAAAATGAAAATCATGAGCCCGGCGAGTCCGGCCCCGAGGAGGCCTTCTTTCTGCAAATTGGCGATGGCCTGGCGGATGTAAAGTGACTGGTCGTAGATAAACTTGATCGTCGTCCCGGACGGAATCTCCGTGAGCTTCGAGAGCTTTGCGCGAATGCCGTCGGTGACTTCGAGCGTGTTGGCGCCTTCCTGCCTGGTAATCGGAATATAGGTCGCTTCGCGACCGTTCACCCGCACAATCGAAGTCTGCACCGCGGCGCTGTCGGCGGCGGTGCCGATGTCACGAACCAGTACGGGTGTGCCGTTGACGATCTTGATCGGGATGTCATTGATCTTGTCGACCACATCGATGAGGCTGTTGGAGTAGACGTAGTAGTCGAGGTCCCCGATCTTGATGTTGCCGGCGGGAATGATGGCGCTCTGCGCATTCAACGCATTCACCACCTCGGAGGGAGAGACGCCGCGCGCGAGCAGCCGTTGCTGGTCGAGAAAGACGGTGATCTGTCTGACCTTGCCACCCAAGGGAGGGCCGAAGGAAATACCCGGAATGGTGGCGATCTGCTGGCGCACGTTGAAGTAGGCCAGATCGCGGATTTCTTTGGCGCCGAGCGAGTCGCTGGAGATGGAGAGGTAACCCACCGGTAGACTCGACACACCGAACTTGTAGACGGAGGGCGGATAGACGCCGGGCGGCAAGAGTCGAATGATACTGTACGCGAGGCTGGTCAGCTCCGATTGGGCAGAGTCGATGCCGTATTCCGGCTGAAAAAAGACCTTGATGTAACTCATGCCGGAGAGCGATTGAGATTCGATGTGTTCGACATAACTCGCCTCGACGAAGCGTTGCTCCATCTTGAGCGTGATCGCCCCTTCCATTTCGCTGGGGCTTAATCCCCGATAGAAAGTGGTGACAAGAATCGACGGCAGCTTGATCTCGGGAAAGATATCCACGCGCATCTTCTGATAGGACACAGCACCTAGGATCAGTGCGATCATGCACAGCGCGAACACCGCGTAGGGGTTCTTGAGGGCCGCGCGGGTCAACATGAGGTGGCCATCCGCCGCGTGCAGTTGTGTTCCAGCCAGAATTTCCAGAGGTGCAGGGAGAGGCTCACCAGATCATCGAATTGTCCCGGCTTGACGACGTAGCCGTTGGCCCCGGCACGGTAACAGTCCCGCACATCCACGGCGTCGTCGGAGCTGGTGAGGATGACCACGGGAATCGGCGCAAGCCGCGCATCCTGTTTCAGGCGTGTCAGCACATCCACGCCGCGTTCCCCTTGTAATTTGAGGTCGAGCAAGATCAAGCCCGGCTCATCGCTGTGTACGTGATCGTTGAGATAGTTCATTGCCGCACGGCTGCCATCGGTGATCTCCAAGCGACCGTTGTATCCGGACTGCGTCAGGGCCTGGCGAAATAGTTCACATTCGCCTGGGCTGTCGTCGATGAGCAGAATGGAGGAGGGCATCATGTATCCGTCTGGTTGATTCTTGGCCAGCATAAAGCAGGGATCGTGCCGGGGAAGCTCTCTGCAGGAACCTGCGGGAAATTTTTCGAGAAAACGGGAGTTTAGTCCGGCACGATCCGGTCTGCCTGGTCTGATGGGGAACGTGGAGGCCTTGTCGGTCGGGGTGAGGCTGGAGAAACTCCCCAGCAGCTAGGGAGTTTCTCCAGGGCAGAGCCGTGCTCCTGCGAGTGACTGTGGAAGGAGAAAAGAGTGGAAGCGGGAGGCCTGCTCGGGAGGCATCGAGCTCAACTCACTGGACAAAATCGTGAGGCCTGCCAGGCATTTGTCGATCTTCCTCCAGGGCTTTTCCTAGCCTTGCTGACTGAGAGGAATGAGTAGCATGGATCAGGCGGACGCGGTCGAAGAGGGAAGGCAGGCGAGTCGGGGTGGCGACCACAGGACGGCGGTCATTCCAGGAGGATCCCGATCATGTCAGAGGATAGTTCAGTCTCGGTTCCGAGTCGCGGATGGCGTCTGATTCAAACCAGAGATTTCGGCCTGCTATGGTGGGGACAGACCACCTCGCAGATCGGTGAAGGCCTCAACAAGGTTGCGCTCCTCTGGTTTGTCTACGAGCTGACCGGATCAGCCATGAAGATGACCATGGTCGGGCTCCTTCAGACGATCCCGCCGCTCCTGTTCGGTCCGCTGATCGGCGTCTATCTGGACCGATTGCCGAAAAAGGCGGTGATGGTCTGGGTCGACTTGATTCGCGCTCTGCTCACGTTTCTCATTCCGGCGCTGTATGCGATGGAGATGTTGTCGATCGAGGGGCTCTATGGCCTGATCTTCCTGACCTCGGTGGTCTCAACGGTATTCGGTCCCGCGCTGGTGTCGGCGGTCCCGTTATTGGTTCGACCGTCCGAACTGATGTCGGCGAATGCGCTCATTCAAGGGACGAACAACATCGGCATGTTGCTCGGGCCGGCGATCAGCGGCGTGATGATTGCGCTGATCAACGCGGAAAATGTGTTGTTCGTTAACTCCGCTACCTTCCTTCTTTCGGCCTTGTGTCTGATGCCGATTCGTTTCAGCATTCCTCATGTTGCAGCGAGGGATGCTTCCTCCTCCGTGTGGGAGGAGCTGAGAGTCGGATTTCGTTTCGTGTTCGGGCAGCAGTCCATGGTGTTAACCCTCGTCATTATTTCCTCGTTGTACAATCTCGGTGTGAGCGCCTTTGTCTTCATTCTGCCGGTGTATGCCAAGGAGTTTCTCCAAGTCGGGCCCGTGCAACTGGGCTGGCTGTGGTCCGCCTTGGGTGTCGGGATGCTCGCAGCCTCGACCTGGTTGGCCTGGAGAAAACAGAGCGATATGCAGGGCCGGCTACGGATCGTCGTCAGCGGCATGACCATCGGGGGACTTGCGGTCTGTAGCTTGAGCCTGTTGGAGACACCTCTGGTTGCGGCAGCGATCGTCATCATCGTCGGAGGCAGCACTGCCGTACTCAATCCGATCGTATGGGCGGTACTGCAGGAAGTGACGCCGGAACATCTGATCGGACGCGTGCTCACGACCTTTAGCGTGGGTTCCATGGCATCGGCCATGGCGGGGATGACGGGCTTTGGGTGGGTGGCCGATGCCGTGGGTCCTGCCGCGAGCCTGGTGGGACTCGGGCTCGTGCTCCTGCTCACTGCGGCGGTCGCGGTGTCGTGCGTGCATAGAGCCCGCCCGGTTCTAGTCCCACAAGCCTGATGACCTCACGGCCGGGGACTATCTGATTTGTGCCGCCTTGAATCAACGCGATGATGCCGCCTGAACGAGCCCTCATGAGCGGAAGGAGCATGTGTGGGACATTTCTCCGCGCCGCCCGTACCTGCTGATTCCCCTCCTGCGATAAACGTCTATACTGGCGGTATGCCTCGAGCCAATCGGTGGTTGCTCACGCGCGACTTCAGTCTGATGTGGTGGAGCCAGGTGCTGTCCCAAGTGGCTGAAGGCATCAGCAAGTTGGCGCTGCTCTGGTTTGTCTATGCGGTCACCGGCTCGCCGCTCAAGACGACCGTGATCGGGCTCCTTCAAACGCTTCCGCCGATTCTGTTGGGGCCGTTCATCGGAGTGGTCGTCGATCGGTTTCCCAAGAAAACGATCCTCATCTGTAGCGATGTCGCCAGAGGCGTACTCATCGGACTCATACCCTGCCTGGTGTCGGTGGAGAATTTCACCGTCGGGTCGCTTTACCTCCTTACTTTTCTGTATGGCGCCGCCACGGCAGTGTTTGTGCCCACACTCTCGTCAGCCGTTCCCTTCATGGTCACCCGCCCTCAATTCACGGCGGCGAATGCGCTCCTTCAGAGCACGACCAGCCTCGGGATCATCATCGGACCGGCGGTCAGCGGACTCGGGATTGCGTTTGCCGGTTCACAAGATGTGCTCTGTTTGAATGCCGTGACCTACTTCGCCTCAGCGGCATGCCTGCTGCCGATCCGGCTGCGAGTGACGGAGGCTACAACGGCCGATGGAGAGGGCTGGAGACCGTTTATCCGGCACCTGGTCGAAGGCATCCGCTACGCGTTTCTGACTCATCGCACCATACTGATTCTAATTATCCTCGCGTCGGTCTATACGTTCGGCAGCGGCGCGTTCTCGACCCTGTTCCCTGTGTTCGGGCGCCATTTGCTCGGGCTCGGACCGGTTGAGGTCGGGTATCTCTGGTCCTGGCTCGGCGTGGGGTTGCTGCTCTCTTCGATCGGGCTGATCCGGATGAGCGGGTGGGGCCTTGCGCAGCGGCTCTGGGTTATCACCGGGTCCTGTGCCCTCGCGGGGTTCGCCTTGTGGGGCCTGACGTGGACCGATGATTTCCGGTTCGCGGCCGTGCTCGTAGGTTGCATCGGCATGGGCTTCGGCGCGTGGACCCCCATCGCCTGGGGCATCATTCAAGAAGTGGCGCCGGCGAGAATGGTGGGGCGCGTTATGGCAGTCTACACGGCGATCGCCACCGCGACATCCATGCTGGGTATGAGTGCCTTCGGCTGGGTGGCGGAGTCATTCGGCTCTGTTGCCAGCATCACCGGGATCGGCGG
>JBEIQG010000106.1:0-12172 GCA_040376625.1 Nitrospira sp.
ATAGGCCAGATGATCAGGAGCATCGGTGCCTTCGATCACACTGTCGGGGAAGCGGGCGATTTGATCCCATTCGGAATCGAGACAGATCGTGTGCGGATTCGTCGCGGGCAGTCGGGCAAGTTGATCCTGCTGCGTCACCAGTACCCGGACCTGGCTATCTCTCAGCATGTATTCCAAGCGGTCGCTTGGATAATCGGCGTCCAGCGGCAGATAGGCCCCGCCTGATTTGAGAATGCCGAGCATGCCGACGATCAGGTTGACCGAACGTTCGAGGCACAACCCCACGACCACACCTGGCTCCACACCGCGACGACGAAGATAATGAGCCAGACGGTTCGCGCGCACGTCCAGCTCCCGATAGGTCAATGCCTCGTCGCCCTGCCGAACCGCGATCGCATCGGGGGTGCGCGCCGCCTGCGCTTCGATCTGGCGATGGAGGCACTGTACCGGCTCTTGCGGTTCCTGAGACTGTCCCCACCTCAGGACCGTCTCATGACATTCCGCCTCCGACACGAGCGGCAGCGACCCGACCTGCGCCGCAGGATCGGCGACAAGGCCTTCCAGCACCCGCAGGAAATGCTGCTGCATCCGCTCCACCCGCTCCGGCGCAAACAGTCCGTCCTTATATTCGAAGTACCCGCTTAACCCCTGCTCCGACTCAGCCAGCTCAACACAAAGATCAAATTGCCCGCTCTGCTGGGGGATCACATAGGCCTCCCACTGAGGCAGGCAAGATTCAGCAACGGATGACGGCGACGCACTCATCCGGCCATCGAGTTCCGAGAGCAACCGGAACGGCTGTAATACGAACAGGATTTGCCCCAATGGCGCCTGTTGACGGGCGCAGGCCCGTCGCAAGTCGGACACGAGCCTCGCATACGGATAGTCCTGGTGATCGAGCGCTTCCAGCAAAGTACGTTTGGTCAGGGCCAGCAGTTCGCGGCCGGTCGACTCGACCCGAACCGTCTCCCGCAACAGGAGCATATTCACAAAATCACCGATCGTCTGGGCAAATCGAGACCGGCTTCGACCGAATACCGGAGTGACCACGGCCGTGTCTTCCACACTCGTGTAGCGATACAGCAGGACTTGAAGCGCCGTCAGACAGACGGCGTACAGTGTCATGCCTTCAGCCTGCGCGAAGGTCTTGAGCCGCTCGGTCAATGCCTGATCGATGTGGATCGCCTGCCACGCATAACGGCTTGGCTCAAACGTCGTCGGTTGCCGATCGTAGATCATGTCGTAATTCGGGAGCTCACCCGCCAACTGCGCCTTCCAATACTGCGCCAGTCGATCCCCCTCTCTACTCTCCAACAGCGTTCGATGCCATCCGATGAACTCACCATAAGGAGCGGGCCGGCTAGCGAGTCCGCCTGATTGTTCCGGAGGCGTAGACCCTGCCGAGGCGTAATCCAGTTTGAGATCCTCCACCAATCGCATCATGGACCATCCGTCCACCGCGATATGATGCGCGACCACCAGCAACCAGGCCTGCTGCTGCCCTCGTAGCAGCGACACCCTCCACAGAGGACCCTGCGTCAGGTCGAAAGGGACCGCCGCAGCCTCCAGTGCTTCCCGTCGCAGCCGCTCCCAATCCCATGCGGAGCTGTCAATGACCGACCAGCTCACAGGCAAATGGTCGTGGATTCGTTGAACCGGCACTCCGTCCTGCATGACAAAGGTCGTACGGAGCATCTCATGCCGCTCGCCGAGCCGCTCGAGCGCATGCTTCAGCGCAGTCTGATTCACGTCCGTTGGCAGAGACAGGAAGACAGAGACGTTGGCCGCGGCACTATCAGGAGCCAATTGGCTGAGAAACCATAGGGCGGCCTGATTGTCTGACAGTGGGGCAACATTCTTCGCGGCGAGATTCAGATCACTCTCCGGCGAAAGTTCGTTGTCTTCCCGAAGCATCCCGGCTTCAATGGTCGCGGCCAGATCGCCGATCGTTGCGCCTCCCAATAGAGTCTGTAACGAGAAGGGAACGCGGAATGACTCTTCTACGCGATGTGCCAGTTCAGCGGCCATCAACGAATCGAGGCCAAGGAGATGAATCGGCCGGTCACAGGCTATGACCTCCCGGCTCCTCCCCAGGCAATCGGCAATCATGCCCTGCACAGCCTGTTCGATTAGCTGTCGCCGCGCATCAGAGGGCAGCGCGCGCAGGTCCTCCCTTGCGACCACCGTTGACTGGCCCTGGGACGGAGTCGCCGGCAACACACTCTTTCCGATAATGGAAAGTTGGCCGGCCATAAATTGATCGCGGCAGGCACGTCGTTGGACTTTTCCACTCGACGTCTTCGGCAGGCTTCCCGCCTTGATGAAGACGATGGTGAAGACATGGAGGTCATGCTGTTCGGATATGGCAGAACGAATCACGGCAGCCAGTTCCTCGATGGCCAAGGCCGTCGCCTGCCGCTCGACCTCCTGCACAACCACCACCGCCTCCTCCTCCGCATCCTGAACGGAAAAGGCCGCTGCGCCCCCGCCCCGAAACATCTTGTGGCATTCCTCTACGGTTCTTTCAATGTCCTGCGGGTAGTGATTTCTGCCTCGAACGATGAGCAGGTCCTTCAAACGTCCTGTCACGAAAACTTCACCGTCTCGTATAAATCCGAGATCACCGGTTCGTAGGAACGGCCCTTCTCCCGTATCGCGAAGTGTCGCGGCGAACGTGTGCTTGGTGTCCTCCGGATGATTCCAATATCCCCCTGTGGTGCTGACCCCGGCCAACCAGATTTCACCGACCTGTTGCGCCGCACAGCGGGACAGCGTCTCCGGATGGGCAATGACCACTCTGGTATCGCCAACAGGTATGCCGCAACCAACGACCTGCCGAACTGGAGCCGCACTTGGCTTAGCTTCGGACACCACCCCCCGTTCCAAGCTCGCGGGATCCAGGGACAGCACAGTCGGTCTCACGCCTTCCCGTTTCAGCGAGATCAACAAGGTGTACTCCGCCATCCCATAGGCAGGGAAAAATGCTTCAGGCCGGAATCCGGCCTGAGCGAACGCGTCAGTGAATCGTGTGAGAGTGTCGTGGGCGATCGGCTCCGCACCGCAACTTGCCACCCGCCAACCGGAGAGATCCAGCCTTGCGCGATCCTCGGGAGCAATGGTATCGATGCAGCGCCGGTAGGCAAAGTTGGGCGCCCCGCTATGCGTGACGCGAAACCGTTGAATCGCTTCGAGCCAGCGCAGAGGCCGCTTCAGAAACGTAAGCGGCGACATGAGGTAGGCCGGGCGACCGATCCAGGCAGGCTGGATGATGCCTTTTACCAATCCGTAGTCATGAAAATGGGGCATCCAGGACAGGGTGACGGAATGGGCATCGTAACAACCGGCGTCAGTGATGCACCGGCTTTGCGCGGTCATGTTTCCGTGGCTGACCATCACGCCTTTGGGAGCAGCGGTCGAACCGGACGTATATTGCAAATAGGCTAGTGTGGAATCGACCGGATGCGTCGGCGTCCACTGAACCGCTGACTCCGGGATGGAAGAATCGCAGACCAGCCACTGTTCCGGCGAAATCGCAGATCCCTGAGCCCGAACCATATCCAGAATCTGGTTTGTGCTCACCGCTCCTGCCGCACCGGCGTCCCATGCAATACGTTGGACGCGCGCAAGACCGGACATTGCGCGAAAAGCATCCGGCGGGGGAACCGGCACGGCGACTAACCCGGCATACAGTGCTCCCCAAAAGGCCTGGACAAAATCAAGACCGGGCGGATACACCAGGAGCAAGCGGTCTCCCGCTGCGAATACGGATTGCAGGCGACGGGCAATCGAGCGGGCTTTGGCATCGAGTTCTCTATAGGTCAGGACGGTATCGGGGCTGATCCCATCGCGGAGGAAAATATACGCCGGCTGGTCGGGTTGATGCTCAGCCCGCCAACGTAGGACATCGAGCAGGGTCTCGCCGGGTGGAACGGTTAGGGATGGGTGTCTGACCACAGAATGCTCAACCCCAGTGGGACCGAAACGCACGAGTAGGCCTCGGATCGTAAGCCCATCATGATGTAACCATGAAACACCCGGTCACACCACTGTCTCCCGCCGGTCTCACGGTACAATGTGAGTCTACGGCGGAATGAATCCATCACCAAACAGAATCACCTTTTGCTCAATCAAGAGATACCCGTAGGAGCGGAAGAAAGTCGCATCCAAGCACATGATTTCATTTGAATCCTGAGATCGTCCAGGGTAAGCTGCACCTCTTCGTCGGCCATGGAGCGGAGAGGTGCGAGAGCGGCCGAATCGGACGGTCTCGAAAACCGTTGTCCTGAAAGGGACCGTGGGTTCGAATCCCACCCTCTCCGCCATACCTGGCGCAACACCTCAAAACTCTTCCGGTGGGATCGGGGCCTGGCCCCTTAGCGGGAGCGCGTGCGAAGCACCTAAGCGCGACTTCGAATTCCCACCCTCTCCGCCACGCCAAGCTTTCTCGACCCGGAGCCCATATAATGGTTTTGGCGACGGATGATCACCAACAGTGCCCCGCCTTCTCTGTCGGCTGCTCGACCGGAGCCGCCTGTTCGGAATCCCTTGGTTTTCCCTCCAAATGCCAATAGTTCCCTTCGGCCCGGCGCCTACCGAAGTCTTGGGCGTTCCCCCTCCTCCAGTGGTCTGTTCAGCGCCACAGTTCCAGGCTACTCTCCGGTTCACACAGGAGGGCCGCATGTTTGAACAATCTGAAGCTGCTGTGGTGATGACGCTGTTGGCCCTGGGGGGAATCGCATTGATGGCGGATGAATCGATCGGAACGACATGCATGCAGATGGTCAAATGGCTGCGTGCTCGAGGCAGACGCTAACAGGCTCGTTTCTTTAACTCCTTCCGTAATTCGACCATGGCCAGGGTATCGCGCTCGCAGTATCGCAGGAGCGCCTCTTCGATCCGGGCTTTTTCGATCCAGTCACTGACGGTAAAGATCATACGGGCATATTCACAGGCTGCCACACCCCCATCCCCGATCGCCAGATCCGCATAACTCAACGACGGCACCACAGCCGGCAGCACCGCCTTGATGGAATAGCTGCCGTCGAAGGCCGGATGATAGTAGTGATCTCGGATCACAATGTGAAGATCCCACAATCTCGCCATCACCCGTTTCAGGTCTTTTCGCAATGACGGGAACTCCTCAGCCAGCCGCTCCAGTACCGAACGTTCGTAACTCGAATACACACAGATACTGCCTTCGCCGCCTAACGTATCCAACAAGGTGACGGCCAGTTCTTCACGCGGATCACGACCGTCCCGGCAGAGGTACTCGGTGTGGTCGAGCCTACCGTCGGGATATTCGATATGATTGGACCACTGAGTCGGAATGACCTGATAGGGCCTGGTCCCCGCAAATTTCGGCACCGCCGGCATGAAGGTCTCGAAATCCAAATGATGCACGGGATACACAATATTCTCCAACGCCGTTCGCAGGCCTTGCCCGATCCATTCCCGATTGTCCTTCACGCGGCGCTGCACCGGCGACAACGTCACGTGGTCGGGAATGTCGTCGATGGTCTCCACGCCCAACTCTCGCAACTGGATGACCGTCTTGCTGCTCCCCGGCAAATGATAAATCCAGCGAGGCGGCTTCTCCCGCGTGCAATGGACCCAGAAGGGACATTCGTAGGGGCTATGACAATGTTCATCCGGAGCAAGCGCCGGCGCCGACATCTCGCTTAACATCTCGTGCATCGAGGCCAGACGTGAGGGCACTTCCGGCAAGCGCGGGCGTATCGTTTCATTCAAGGACCGAATCGTAAATAACTGGCCGAGGTCCAGTTCCACGCCGTCGAACACATATTGTGTGTTCACATGCATGAGGCAGATGTCCTCGAGCACCAGACCGACCCCTTCGAGGACATAACTCTGGATCGTCAAATCCTCCACATGGGTCGATTTCAACTTGGTGGACGATTTCACTTCCACCAGCCGCCAGGTGGGTTGCCCCGATGCGTTCACTCCGACACGCTCCAGCACATCGACACGAATCAAGACCTGGTCGAACTGAAACGCGCCTTCGAAGATGGCCGACACTGTCGAATCCCGGAGAAGCTCCGCCGTCTGCGCCAGAGCCTCCTGAGATTGGCGATACCCGGCCGTGACGAGGCGACCGCCGGGAAATCGCCGGCGGGCGAGCTCGCCGAGATCCGTACCCATGTCGAGAATGGCTTGGGTGGCCGCATCCGGCTTCGTGGCCAGCGCCGGGGCATGAATTTCGAGGTACAGACGCTTATGGCACTGCAGGCCCGACAGGTATCGCGATTTCGACAGCCGATAGGAGGAACGAGCGGCAGGCTCGGGCGTGATCAACATGGATAAGTCCAGGCTACCGAAGCCGTAGTCCTCTTGTCCAGTCCCTGAAGAAGGACATCCTCGTCCGCAACCGAGTTCTGGTAGGATGACGCCCGATGGCAAACGGTGTCGCACAAATCAGACGATCGGTCATGACCCTCGCGCTCCCGGTCACGGTGAGCAGCCTGCTGCAGCGAACCGAAGGGATCGTCGCGGTCTTCCTCGTCGGAGGACTGGGGGCGATTCCCATTGCCGCTGTGGGATTGGGCCAACTGCTTGCCTTTATCGCAACGACACTCGTGTCGGGCCTCTCGGTCGGGACCAACGTCATCATCGCGCAACAATGGGGGGCCCGCCGGTATGAAGAAGCAGGTCAGGCCTCCCGGCATTTTCTCGGCCTGTCGATATGCGTGGCCTTCTCACTGGCCCTGCTCGGCATATCGGCGAACGGACTCATCATGCAGCTGCTCGGCGCACAGCCGGAAGTCATCGCCCTCGCACTCCCCTATTCAGACCTGATTTTTCTGGTGATCCCCTTCACCGTGCTCCTGGCAGTGCTCTCCTCGATTCTCCAGGGGACCGGTGACACAAAGACACCGATGTACGCCATGATCCTGGTCAATGTGCTCCACATCGCCATTGCCTATCCGCTGATCTATGGCTATTGGGGAATCCCGGCGTTCGGTGTGAAGGGCGCTGCGGTCGCCGTGGGGATTGCGGAAGCGACCGGCTCAATCTATCTGCTGTCCCGCTGCCGGACGATCTTCAAACCGTCGAAGCGGCTCAGATGGGATATGATCCGCACCATCTGGCGGGTGGGTGCGCCGGTATCCGGCGAACGGATCATGCAGCAGGCCGGTATTCTGCTCTACACGAAAATCGTGCTGCTCTACGGCACGGTTTCCTATGCTGCACACCAGGTGGGACTCTCGATCGAATCGCTCTCGTTCCTGCCGGGCTACGGCTTTGCCATCGCCGCCGCCACCATGGTCGGACAAAGTATCGGTGCCGGCAAATACACGCGGGCCAAACTCGAGAACTGGGAAGCGAACCGGTTGGCTACTTTCATCATGTCCGCCATGGGCATCGTCTTTTTCTTTTTTCCCTATGTCTTGCTCCGTGCCTTCACCAGCGATGAAGCGGTCATCGATCTCGGAACCGTGTTTCTCAAGATCGTGGCACTGCTGCAAGTACCGTTGGCGCTGACCATGGTGCTGGCCGGCTCGTTACGCGGCGCGGGCGACACCCGATTCATCATGATCGCCACGACGATCGGGATGTGGGGTGTGCGCATCCCCATCGCGTTCGTGGCAGGCTACTGGCTGACGATGGGGGTCTTCTACGTCTGGCTGGCGATGATCGCGGATTGGACCTTGCGCATGGTGCTGATGCTGTGGCGGTATCGGTCGGAGCGATGGAAATCGATCCGGGTGCTCCGTTCCTCAACGACGTGAATCGTTCAGCTCTGCCCCGGGGTGCATTCCGGAGGCCTGACTGAGGGCCGCGTATCCTTCCCCGATCCCGCCCGCACTTCAATACGTCCGACGCCTTTTACATTCGCGCACAGATCGCCCAAGCCCGGCGTCACCAAGCGATAGGGACCACCCCTGCCGTCCGGCAGCGGCTGGCCGTCGAGTTCGTACAGTAACAATCCGAAATCTTGTGCCTGCTGCAGGGTGAGCGTCGCCGCATACTTGCCATCGACGGAGTGGAACGTGACATGGTCGGCATCGATCGCGAGGGCCGGAATATCCAAGAGACCTTTGACGCGAATGGCCCGGCCTCGCATCGACGGCATCAGTTGGCTGATATCCTCGACATGTTGGTCCTGGGGCAGTTGCGCCAGCGCCGCTCGCGTGAGGGAGACCGGCTGGACCACCGCACCGTCGATCCGGACGACTCCAGCACCCGACGGTTCCCGCTCCGTGATGGTTTTCACCATTGCTGTCAGTGCTTCATTCACCGGGGTGGGAATCCCTAACTCCCGTCCTATACGGACAATGTAGCCGTTCAAATAGTCGATCTCGGTCGGGCGTTTGGCTTTCCAATCGTCGTACATCGAAGTGTGGATGTCCCGCAGTTCCTGTGTCCACTTGACAACCTTCTCCGCCATATCAGGCGCCAAGGGCACCTTCACCGCCGCCGACACCGCCATCACTTCGCCCACGATCTGCCGGATCACTCCGGCCATCTCCGGGTGATCCAGCGCCTTGGCCACCTTGTCGTCGATCAAGACCGTGAGGGGGTTGAAGACGCAGTTCCAGCACATCTTTTCCCATTTGCTCTTCCTGATATCGTCGCTGAGCTGGCAGGAAATGCCCGCCTGCTTGAATAGCTCCGCAATCTGCAGCACGCGTTCGCTTTTGTGGCCCATGAGTTCGCCGATGGCCACGCCACCCCGCTTGTAATGTTCAATGACGCCGGGCGCCACGATCTTCGAGTAGATGAACGCCACGTCGCCGACCACCGCGTCGCGATGCACCCGTGCAATGATGCGGTCTTCGGTGTCGATGCCGTTTTGAAGCGTGAGAATGACCGTACGCTCGGTGATCACCGGCTCCAGCTGCGCCATGACTTCATCGAGGTCGTAGGCCTTCACCGCCAGAATGATGAGATCCGGTGGCGCCAGTTCTCTCGGATCGGAAGCGGCCGGCGGATGCACGGTGAAGTTACCTTTGGCACTTTTGATCATCAGGCCATGTCGCTTCACTGCCTCCAGGGTACGGGGCCGCAGAAGAAACGAGACGTTTGGATTATTTTTCGCGAGATGGGCCCCGAAGAAACCGCCGACGGAACCGGCCCCAACCACCATGATCTGCTTCATGAGACTCCTCACTCGTTGCGTTCGAAAGGACGGTACTATAGCATGCAGCCGCGCACCTGAAACAGTGATGGCCCCCTCGAAGTGACGCTTATGGGAACCGGATCAACGCTCGGTCTGATTCAGCAGAAGCTGGCCTCGGCACGATCGGTGACCGTGCTCACCGGGGCAGGGATTTCCGCCGACAGCGGCGTGCCGACATTTCGCGGACCTGACGGGCTCTGGCGCAATTTTCGGGCGGAGGACCTGGCCACTCCGGAAGCCTTCACGCGCGACCCGCGTCTCGTGTGGGAATGGTACAACTGGCGGCGTGAACTCATTGCGACTAAACGGCCCAACCTCGCCCATGAAGCCGTGGCTCAGATGGAGCAGCAATTCGAGCGTTTCTGGCTCATCACGCAGAATGTGGACGGACTGCACCGCGATGCGGGCTCCCGGAAACTCTCCGAGATTCACGGTAACATCTGGATGGTGCGCTGCACACAGTGCCGGCGCGTGACTGAAAATCGCGACGTGCCGATCACAATTCTGCCCCAGTGCAGCCACTGCACCGGGCTGCTCCGCCCGCACATCGTCTGGTTTGGGGAATCGCTTGACGAGCAGGATCTCGAGGCCAGTGAGGCAGCCCTGCAGTCCAGCGACCTGTGCCTGATTATCGGCACCTCCGGCCTGGTCTATCCTGCAGCTGGTTTTGGTTCGATTGCGAAACAGGCGGGTGCGTTTGTTGTCGAAATCAATCTCGATGCCACCGTGCAATCAGGCATGGTCGATGCTGCGCTTCAGGGGCGCGCGAAAGACCTCGTTCCGCTGTTATTGCAGGCGTGAGAGCAGCGGCAACAATTCGTTGAGATCGCCGATGGTCGTCCCCTCCGAGGGACGCGCCCCCTCCCCTCTCGCGAGCAACACCCCGGTCAGTCCGACACCCTGTGCCCCCTTCACATCATCACGCTCGCTATCGCCGACATGCAGCGCCTCTCCCGGATCGACTGCATGCTTCTCCAGCGCCTGGTGAAAGATACGCGCAGAGGGTTTGGCCGCATGGGCTAAGCTTGAAATTGTGACCGTATCGAACAGGTCGGCAATCCCTAAGCCACGCAGCACGGAAAACAACCGCGAGTCGAAGTTCGAAATGATGCCCAACTCGAATCCCTGGTCCTTGAGAGTCTTCAGCGCATCGACCGTCTCCGGGAACAGCCGCCAGGATTCCGGCTGCTCGAAACGTGCGAACACCTCCTCGAAAAATTCGTCGAAGGCCTCGAACATGCCGACGCGGTAAAACACATTGTGCACGATGTCGAACCACCACAGTCGCTCGGATTGCTTGATCGCAGCCGGTTCCGTCGCGGCAAACACCGGCGGAGGCGCATCACGGAACGAACGGGCAAAGGCGGATTTGATCGCGGTTAACGACTCTGGAGTTTTCCTGAATCCGTGTTTCTCTGCATGCTGCAAGTAAATCTCGGCTACTGACCCGTGAATATGGAACAGGGTATCGGCCGCATCGAAAAAGACGACTTGAATTCGGCTTCGGGTCATTGTGTCGTGTAACTCCTCATGCTTGCGATCCACGAGTGCCGATAGATCAGCCGGGAAGACGGCCGGATTCTACAGGATGGTCACCGGCTCTGCCAGCATTGAGTTCGTCTCTCGCGGCGCGTTCGCATAGGCCTCACCACACCGCTTCTTTCGGCCTTTTCTTTGACAGTTCAAGGGGCCTTTGTTAGCTTCGGCTGAGTGGGTATGGAGAGGTGAGTGGGATGGGATCGACCATTTTTGTGATCGACAGCAGCCCGGCCGTGCACCGCATGGTGGAACAGATTTCTGCGCCGGACGGCCATACGGTCATGGCTTTTTCAGACGGCCCCTCGGCCCTCGACGCCGCCCGCAAACTCAGTCCGGCGCTCGTCATCGCGGACTATCACCTCGACAAGATCACCTTCTCGGGACTCTGCAAAGAGATCGGCCGCCAGGACAGTCTGGCCGAAACACTGATCGTCTCCATGTCGGACGGCACCGATCGCCTGGACGAAAGTAAATTGCGCTCGCTCGGGGTGCGGGCCTTTCTGAAGAAACCGCTGCAACGGGAACAACTGCTCGACACGATCAAAGGCATCCTCAACGGCGCCGCGGGAAATTCACGTGGCGGGAAACCAGCCAAAACACGGACGTGGCCTCCCGTGTCCGCGGGAACGGACGATGAAAACGACGACCAGCCGGACAATGCGTCCTTCGATGACGCCCCCCACCACGAGATGGAGAAGGAGCACAGCCACATGTCACCATCACTGAGCCCCACCACCGCTCCGGCCGCATCTGCGCCCGCCCCGAACGGACCGAGCGGTGAGGCCTTGATGAAGGGGCTGTTCGATCACTTGCTGCAGTCGGTCGCGGCCCAGGCCGACCGGAAGATCCGTGAACTGCTCCCGGCCGCCATGGCGAAGGAAGTCGCCGAACAGGTGAGTCTTGCCTTGGGGAAGGCCGTTCAAACGGAAGTGGCGAAACAACTGGAAGACGCGCTCGCACCCGAACGATTACAGACCGCGATGCGAGAACTGATTCAGGAAGAATTGAAGCGACAGGCTCAGACCCAGCTTGCCGGCGTCGAGGCGACCGTTCGCCAGACCGTGACCGAGCTGGCCCCTGCCCTGGTGGAGCAGTCCGCAGAGAGGCGATTGGGGGACCTCACGGACACCGGCGTGAAGACACACCTGCCGGAAGCTTTGACCGCACACCTTGGAATGATCGACCAGCTGGTAAAAAAAGAAGTCGAGCAGGTGGCCGCGAACTGCGCGCGACAGGCGGCCGATGAGATTGTGCATGAACTGGCACAGGATCCGATCCAGCAGGCGGTGCAGCGGATCGTTCCAGACGTGGCAGAAACTCAGATCCGGGCGGAGATCAAACGACTGAGCTCGCCCGACTAACGTCCCGTTCGCCTACCCTCGCTTGACCTTCTTGGCCGCCGCACGGCGGGCCTTGACCAGCCCCTTCATACGATCCACGTTCTTCCGATGCTTCTTGCGAGTCTTGCGGTCCTTCTCTCGTCCCCTCGGCATA
>JBEIQG010000271.1:0-4098 GCA_040376625.1 Nitrospira sp.
AAGTGAACCCAGCCTGCTTCGCGCGCGCATCCATGTCGATTCCTTTTTTCTTTCATCCGTTCCGGGTCGACGGTTGCCCGCAGGACCCCGCCAGGTGGAAAGCCCTTGCTGATTACGAGGGACAGCCTCCCGAGCACGTCCTGTTCATGGACGGCGGCATCATGTCCAATTTCCCCATCAACCTGTTTCACCAACCCTACCGTGTGCCGACATCCCCGACATTCGGCGCGAAGATCGGCATCGATCGCGAACAACCAGCCGTGATCAGCAAACCATCGCAGTTGTTAGGCGCGGTGTTCGATGCGGCTCGACACACACTGGACTTCGACTTCATCTCCCGTAACCCGGACTATAAACATCTCGTTGCCATGATCGATACCGGCGACCATAACTGGCTCGACTTCACGATGGCGGATCAGGCGAAACTCGACCTCTTCGCCCGCGGCGCCCAGGCCGCTGCCAAGTTCCTATGCGAATTTAATTGGGAGAAGTACAAGACCATCCGCAAGGGAATCGCCGAAGCGTTTCTGGCCAGTCAAAACCACACGGACGACTCCGCTGAATTGCTGGGAAACGGGAATCGGATGGAAGCAGCACCCGTATCCTAGAGAGTGCACGGGAAACATGTTCGAGACCAGGTCCCAGTGGGGGTGCCTAGAGACTCCGAGTTCGAGCGGCCTCACTTGGCGAGCGAGTCCGGTGAGAGTCGTCGCACGCTGTATGGGCCACGAGCGCGCGAACCGCACAGCGAGAGTCACCGCGCTGTGCAATTTATGACTACCTCTCACAGGGTTGGCCCCCGTATCGGGGGACGGCCTTGCGCCGCGTCAAAGCGGCGCGTGGACTCACCAATGGAGGAACGACCATGGCGAACCCCGCCACCTATCAATTCAACCTGCCGCGACCCGGGCGCCCTTCGGATGTGATGCTCAACGAAGTGTGGTACCCAGGCATTCAAGCCTATTGGGAGCACAGCACGTCAAGCCGCATCTTCGATGCGATCCTCGGCATCAAAGCCGTCGTCATTCACGCGACGGCCGGTTCCAGTTCGGCCGGGGCCATTTCGGTGATGAAGGACTGCAAAGCCTCCTTTCACTGGCTCCTGCCGGATGAAGACGAGCCGCAGCATGGGCAATTGGTCTGGGCCTGTGCCCCAGAGGCCAGAGCTGCCTGGCATGTCAGGAATTCCTGTTCGCACCCAAGCATCAACGGAGGTGCCGACAAGGTCAACCACTGGTCATTGGGGATCGAGGTGGTCAACCGTCAGGCCGGCAACGATCACTTTTCCGATTGGCAGATCCAGACCACCGCGCAGATTGTGCGCTATTGCTGGGCCAAGTATCCTAATCTGAAACATGTCGTCTCGCACGCGAAGCTGGACCCGGCCCGGCGTAGCGATCCGGGCGCTGACTTTCCCTGGGCACGTCTCAAGAAACTTGTACTCACACCGGATGCAGAAGACGGGGTCCCGTCCGTCGCGTTGGACGCACAGCCGGCCTCCTCCATAAAATCGACAACCAACCGGCAGGGTTGTTGCCACGGTTGACAGGCGTTCGAACCCATCCGGTCCGAACCCAGACTCGCCATCGTCACTCAGCATCCGGCAGGATGCGGGCCACGGCTGCCGCGTCGCACCGGACCGCGCATCCTTGCCGCCGTGTCCGGCTTACTGCGTCACACCCGGGATCTGTCCGTACGGCGTATAACAGACGCAGGGCAACCCATCGTCCACGGGCTGTGCCAAACGGCAGGTCCCGACTTGCGTCGCACAGGTCGCTGCTTGTCTCGGGCCGCCTCGGAATGGACGCGCCTGTTCTGAATTTGTCACAGCAACCGGTGTCGCCTGATTTCCTCCCTGGCGCGCCTTCACAAGTTCACTCCGCACCGCCTCCGACATGACCTGTACCGCTTCATCATGAATCTTATACGTGACGCAAAGGCGATCGATTTCGTCCACCCCGAAACCCTTTTCCTTCATGCCGATCATGTCCTGGCTGCTGCAAGTGTGTTGGGCGACACAGCCGGTGAAGAGCACCAGGATACCGATGGAGCCCAGCATGGTGTACAAACGTTTCATGGCTGATCCTCCTTTCGGAGCGTCCCTCGCGGGATGATGTCCACGACAGTTTCATTCGCCTACGGTCGTTGTCCTCCCTTCATTCAGAGGAGCAAGGAACAGGCCAAGAGCGCAAATTTGTACGTATTCCATTTAAGTCGCTGAAATACGGTCACATGAATCTCATAGGTGTCTACGCTCTTGTATCCCATTCGATATACCAGCGAATCGGTGGGTGCCGTAACCGATTCAGCCATGGGGCTGATTCTACGGGGAGGATTCCCCTTGACGTCGCCTGCATCAATCACTGAAAGTTGCATAAGTAGCGCGTGAGGCGACGGATGTACCCACGGTCTTTCCCTGCTCTCTCCTGTCTTGTCGTATGGCTTGGGTGCGTTCTGTCGCCCGTGGATTCCATACTCACCGCCACCGATCACATCAAAGCGGCGATGCCCACGCCTCAAACGCAATCCTGGTGGTCTACGCGGCATGCGCGCGCCGTGGCCCGCACGCAGCAGGGCCCGGTTGATCTGTTGTTCATCGGAGATTCCATTACGCAGGGATGGGAAGAAGAGGGCCGCCGGGTCTGGGATGCCTTTTACGGGCGCCGTCGTGCGGTGAACCTGGGATTCAACAGCGATCAGACCGACAATGTACTCTGGCGGCTCGACCATGGCGAAATCGACGGCATCACCCCCAAACTGGCGGTCGTGATGATCGGCACCAACAACACGACGATGCGGGAAGATCCACCTGAACAGACCGCTGCCGGAATTCAAGCGATTCTGACCACGTTGCACACCCGCCTGCCACAAACGAAGATCCTGCTACTGGCCCTGTTCCCGAGAGGTGCGTCGTCCGACGATCCGCATCGGCTGGTGAATCAGGCCGTCAACGAGCGATTGCGGACCTTCGCCGACCAGCGCCACGTGTTTTTCCTCGACCTGGGCCCGCGTTTTCTCGACAAGGCAGGACGACTCTCTGAGGAGGTCATGCCTGATGCCTTGCACCCCAGCGAGCGAGGCTACCGCCTCTGGGCCGAGGGCATGGAACACCTGGTCAAAACATTGCTGGTCGAATGAAAGTAGGGCGGTGCAAGGGCCGGAAGGGCACCGGCTGGTTAGGCTTCATCACATGACCGTTCAATTATTCCAAGACCAGGCTGGTTGTCGCCGATGGCGCATCACATGCGCATTGCTTGCCGTCTCAGTTTTCTTTGCCGGCTGCGCCATCGAGCAGGAGATTTCCCGTACGCCAAGGACGGCGGTTGAGCAACTACTGCTGACGGGAGCCGTGGACCAAGCTTTGACGAATCTGACGCTGACGCTTCCGCCGCAAGCTGATTTGCACCTGGAAGTCAGCGGGTTTTACATCGATCGCGGGCGATTGAATATGCGGGATCAAACCTCCGGCACGGTACAGGATCCCACCGTGGATTTCCTGTTCGTCCGTGATACAGTCGCGGTAGCGCTCGGCCGGATGGGCTATCGCATTCGAAAACGCGACGATCATCCTGCCTACTTGATCCGTGTGGCCATCGAAGCGCTCGGCACCATGCAGGGCCTGACGTTCGTCGGCATTCCGCCCATCCAAAGCGTGGTGGTTCCCTTTGCCCTTCCAGAACTGACGCTGTATAAGCTTCAGGCTCAAAGCGGCTATGCGAGATTCCACCTCGATGTCTTCGACAATCTCACGGGCGCATACAAGGGATCGTCCGCCACGATCATCGGACGCACCCACTACGACCAGTACACGGCCTTGTTTTACATCACCTGGATCAAAACCGATCTCACCGCGCCGCCCTAGGAGGCTGTCCGAGTAATCCTTTGTTGCGAGGCGAAGAAGCTGCCGGGAGGAGCGAGGCTGCATAGTAGCGGGAAGATCGGGCTGTTGCCTCCTTTTAGTCTTCCATGGGGATGGTCCCTCTACTCGGATCGGGATCAACGACCCCCCCCGCCCCCCCCCAGCCAAAAATCAATCTTTGCGTGGCAAGTCTCGCCTCTTACACAAAACTAAGTCACAGCAACACCCGAGATAACAGG
>JBEIQG010000112.1:0-11760 GCA_040376625.1 Nitrospira sp.
ACACCGGCAGCCAGGGCCATCACGTTTTTCAAGGCGCCGCCTAGTTGCACGCCGATCAGGTCGTCATCCGCATAGACGCGGAAGTTCGGCGTCATGAACAGCGACTGAATCGCCTTGACCATGCCGGCATCCTGCCCGGCGAGACAGAGCGCCGTCGGTTTCTCCCGGCTGACCTCACTGGCAAAACTCGGCCCGGACAGGACCAACAATGAACCCTGCATATGCGCAGGCAACACCGCCTGCATGACCTGCGTGACCAGCGCGAGTGTCTCCTCTTCGATTCCCTTGGTCGCACTGATCAGCGGAAGAGGCTGCGGCAGCAAGACTGCAATCCGGCTCAGCACCGTTCTCGCCACATGCGAGGGTACGGCAAAAATCAGACAATCAACGCCTGCGATAGCGTCGGCTAACACATTCGTTGCCGAGAGGGTCGGCGGAAGCAACACGCCCGGAAGGTACACCGTATTTTCGCAACGAAGCCGGATGGCCTGGACCACTTCCGGTTCGTGCGCCCACAGGCGGACCGGAACCTGCTTTTCAGCCAGATGCCGGGCCAACGCCGTGCCCCAGGCCCCGGCGCCGATGACTGCCACATGCTTGATGATCGGTTGCTTCATTGCTGCCCCACCACCGGGTCGTGGCAGCGCGAGCCGGCAACTGGAATGTACAACGCGAACTGCATGGACGCGGATTATAGGAAGGGACTTTGAAAGCTGTCAACGAAACGATCCCATCTACCGCCACTGGAAATACTGCCGCCGTCGCGTTAGGCTGCAGGCTCCATCTGGAACGACTGTCATGAAGCCCTGTCCAGCCTGCGGACGCGCCCTGCCGGAAATCAACCGCTACTGTACTCAGTGCGGTGCGAGTGTTGCGGGCAGCGCCGACCGACCCAGCGCGTCACTCACTCCCGACTCCGGCAAAGAGCAACTGAATTTGAACATTCTTTATGGCATGGTCACGGTCCTGATCGTCTCTCTCGTGATGCCTCCCTGGGAAACGCCGCCCTCGCAACCGGCCGCCTTTCTCGGGTTTCATTTCATCCTCTCCCCGCCGCAACCGGATGCCATCGTCAGCCGGCTGCTGCTCACGATTGAGCTCACCACGACCGCTATCGCCGGCCTGTATTTGTCGTTCCTCTTTCGAGAGAAGCGGTAGCCGGTCGATCGTCGGACGGCACGCATCTGCCGTGCATGGACTATTCCCATGGGCACTGTCGGTCCTTGGCCGAAGGCGGGCAACAGGTCGGGTCAATCGAGTGCGAGAGTCAGGCATTTGGCTGCACCGCCTGACTTCATGAATTCGTCCAGCCGGACGGGATGGGTGCGATAGCCTCGAGCGTCCAGGAGCATCGTCGTACGGGGGCAACCGGCGGGAATCACGACCTGCTTGCCGACACAGATTGCATTGCAGGCAAATCTAAGCGCTTCGTCTTCCGGCACCGAGAGCCGACGATCTTCCGGAATTCGTTCCGCAATGGCGGCCCGACCGTACGAATCGAATGCCGAGGGGAAATAAAGTAAATCACCGCCGCTGAGCGGACAAAAGCAGGTATCCAGATGATAGAAGCGGCTGTCGATCAGTTCGAGCGGAATGATTTCCCGCTGAAAAACCTCGCTCAACTTCGGAAACGCCCGGATATCCGACCGCTGGCGATAGCCGCCGAACCAGGTATCCGGAAATCCAAGCAGATCGCCGGCGCCTTCGAAATACAGGGACGGGTCGAGTGTTAATACTTCATATCCTCGCTCGCGGAACCATCGCGCGAAGTGCGCTTCCTCCCGTTGTCGCTCCGGGTAACGAAAGCGGCTCACCAGCGCACGATGACCGACCACGACTCCTGCATTGGCCGTAAAGACCAGGTCGGGCAACCCTTTTACGGGCTGCATATACTCAACCCCGACGCCCACCTCCTGTTCCAATACGGTCATCAGCGCCTGCCATTGCCGGACGGCACGCGCCGGATCCACGCTGTTCTCCCTCCGCATCCAGGGATTGATCTCGTAATCGATCTGGAAATAATCGGGAGGACACACCAGGAGCCTGCTCATGGACGCCACCCGAGTTCACGCGCAAGTTCTGTAAGAAAAGAGGCGGCATCCATGACGAGACCGACTGCTTGGAAACTGCCACGGTCGGACAATTTCGTCGGCACCGCCGGATTCACATCGACGCACACCGTGGGAACAGTGGCCGGCAACAGGTTTCCCGTGGCAATGGCATGAAGTGTGGACGCGACCAACAGTGCCAGTCCGACTCCGGGAATTTCCATGCGCATGGCCTGCTGCGCTTCCATGCAGTCGGTCAGCACCCCGGGCAGCGGACCGTCGTCACGAATGGTGCCCGCCATCACCAGCTTCACGTCGTGCCGTACAGAGGCTGCCATGATTCCGCCGGTGATGACGCCAGACCGTACCGCCTGCTCGATGCTGCCGATAGCGCGAATACGATTGATCGTACGCAGATGATGCTCATGCCCGTGCGGAACGGAACGGCCGGCCGTCAGGCCATACCCGAGCGACGTGCCGTAGAGCGCGGCTTCCATATCGTGCGCAGCCAAGGCATTGCCGCAGAACAAGACCTGTATGTATCCGGATTCGATCAACCAGGCCAGGGCCTCTCGTCCCCCGGCGTGCACAATCGCCGGGCCGCCGGCAAAGAGCACCTTGGCCCCGGCGCGCCCCTGTTGATGCCATTCGCGCAATTTCTGCATGCGCTGCGCGATGTCCGCAATGACGGGGTGATGCGGCCGCTCCGACGACACCACAGACTCCATAAATCCGAACACGTCACGCTCGACGGGACGAGCGAGGGGTGTAACCCTGATTCCCTCCCGCCCGGTCACGATGAGGTCGCCGGTTGTCACCGTCGCCATGGGAACGGTCCTGGCGAGGGCCTTGGCTGGATCGACACAGATGCCAAGGTCCATTTCCATGCCCTCCACCTCCACCCACTCGCCATCCAGACGAATCTGGGTCGGCAAATGTGTCGTCGCATAAAACTGTTCGGGAAACACTCCCGGAGCGGGTGCCGGCTCGAAGCGACAATCCGCTTCGCGCTCAATGGCGGCGCCATGGGGTTGGATGGCTCTGAGAATCTCGGCCAACAGGCGTCCGGACGGGGCTCGCACCACAATCCGCGCCTCAGAGGAGGCATCCCGCGTCGCGCCGATCTTGACGTCCTGGAGATCGAAAGTGCCACCCATCATCAGAATGGTGTCCAGAACTTTGGCCAGGATCAACGAGTCGATAATGTGACCCTGAAGGAACACGGTTTCTTGGGATGCGGTCATCACCGGCCTCTTACGGCTCCTTCTCAAGCCGGAGCGGAAGGCGTCCGGAAGGAAGAGCCTTACTCTGTAGATTCTACCATCTGCAGGAGGGAATGCGGCGCAGAGGGTCAGTCGCTTTTCTTCACCACTTCACGCAAGACGCTCGTTGCATAGGAACCGGGAGGGAGCCAGAAGCCAAGGGTCAACAGAGGGCCTTCCAACGACCAGGACAACTCGTTGAGACGGACCCGCAGGGCCCTCCGTTCGCCGCGAAATCCACATTCGGCGCCGGCCTTCGACAGGAGTTCCGGCGAAGTGCCCAACTCGGCCACCACTTCCCGTTCAATGTCACCCGGGACTCCCGCCGCCCAGGGTGCACGGGAGCCGAAGAGCGGCCCGGTCGGACTGATTTCAAACCGGTCGGCACGCGGCTGCTCGGCTTCCGGCTGTTCCACGGGAAAACAGGCGCCGTTGTCCGACTTCATCGCCCAGTCGCCCAGAAAGACCTGATCGATAGTCTCGATCCGTTTGGCAACGATGCGATTGAACAGATGGGACTGATAGGCATTCATGAACCAGACACGCTTGTTGCGAGGCATCTTGTTCCGCCGGGCAGCGTCCTGGAGCAACTCGGCACCCAACTGAAAGTTCGTCCCGGTCCGCCCTTGCCGTTGCGGACCGAAGTAGTTGGGGACGCCCCGCCGCACCAATTCATCAAACAACTGTTGCAGGTCATCTTCGCTGCGCTCCCGAACGCCACGGATCACCAGGCGAAACTGGTTACCGGCATGATGCCCCTTCCGAAGCCGGTTCCGATGGCGCCCCAGCACCTCCAGCATCAGCAGCCGTTCGTCGGTGGGGAGGACGAGGACGGCTTCCTCCTTCACACCCTGCAACGACAACATCTGTGTCGTCACGGCCTGCGCATCTTTCAGTCCGGCCACCCCGATGGTCTGGGCTTTCACATGGAGTTGAGAGGCGAGTCGCAGGACGAGATCCGGCGTGGAGAGCCCCCGCTTTTTCACCCGGATATACAGATGCTCACCCTCCCCACAAGGCAAATAGAGCGGCCGCTCTTCCACGCAGAAATCATCCGGAGTGCTGCGGATCCGGCCGCCGAGGGCGGGAATCGAGGCGGTCAAATAGGGCACTGTGTCATCGAGCCAGGACGGAGGCGGCATAGCATTCCTTCTCGTGCCTCATCGGGCACCATTGCTGACATTTAGGTAGGCACGGCGCCTACCCGTGTTATACTCGAATGAGACCGTCCACGACTCCTGCAATCATCTGTAGACGATTCCGATGTCGATCCGATCTGGCCATATCTCCTATGCCGCATGGATGCTGTGCTGCGCAATGATGATCGGCCCCGCACCGTCATCCATGGCCGCGACCCGGCTAAGCGACATCAACGTCTTCGCCCGATTCACCGAACACATCCACCGCCAGGCCGACACCGACAAGCAAGCCTTCGCCGTAGCCAGTCAATGCATGACCTGGTTCTACAAGCAGCAGCGGCACAAGCCGACCCCGCCGGCCGTGCAGCACATCGGCTGGACCCGGGCGAATCATCCGTCCTGGAACACAGCCGACTCCTCAGACCAGGACGGTTCCGACTGCCGAACACGCTACCCGGGCGGGATCGACGCCGTCCGCAGCGACTTCCAGCGCACGCAGGCGTTTCTCTCACTGAGCCTGACCTTTTACGAGTTTGCCCTGGTCGGGGACGGGGACGATAATTCGACTTACAGCAGCCGTGAGCTGCACGACATTTTAGTGGCGCTGAATCTGGCCGCTGAGCCGTCGCTCGGAGCAGATGCTCATCTCCATTCCCTCACCTCACACTTCGATTCCCTGCACGAAGTCCGGGGGATGGAAGCGCTCATGACCGGCATGGGAAAACTCTATGACCAGGGCTACCGCGTCACTACCGCAGACAAGGCACATCTCAATCGAGTGATGGAATGATCTCGTCCTTGATGCGGTGGCAGGAACTGACGCGTGTCTGGATCGGGCACTGGCTCAGCCGCCCCTTCCATCATCTGTTCAATGTGATGCCGGGCATTGAGATCGGGCTTTCCGCACCGGCCGTCACCCGCCTTCCCCTCGTCCATGCTCCGCTGGCGGGAAGGCGCGCCGTCCATCTCACCGACCTTCATCTTGACCGCTATCGCCCTCGACATCGTGCGCTGGTCAGCACCGTCGCAGACCTCAGGCCGGATTGGATCTTTATCACCGGCGACCTCCTGAACGTCCGCGACGGGCTTCCGCATATGCTTCGCTTTCTGTCGGAACTCCGGCGGCTCGCACCGGTCTTCGTCACGCTCGGCAATCACGATCACTACAGCGGTATCCGCGTGGACGAATTCGCCGAACACTTCGATCGGCGCAAGATCACGCTGCTGCTCAACCAAGTCACGTTCCTGCCGATGGATACAGGTGAGCTGGCGATTGTCGGGCTGGACGATCCGTCGCTACACCGCGCAGACCTCCGCTGTATTCCCTCACCACGAGCGGGGCGGTTCACCCTCGTGCTGGCACATGCGCCGAACATCCTGGACCAGCTCGCACCTGAACATCGCGTTGACCTGGCGCTCTGCGGACATAGTCATGCCGGGCAATGGCGTATCCCGGCTGTTCCCACGTTCTGGTTGCCGCCGGGGTGCCATGGACGGACGAACGGCATGTATACCACAGGTATCCATCGGCTTTACGTAAACCGTGGGATCGGCTGGTCGGTCATCCCCATGCGACTGAATTGTCCACCTGAAATCGTTCTGCTCGAATGGGCCGCATAGTCGATCGCCAAACTACCTCTCTCCCGCCCCTGCCTGCTCATCGAATTCGTTCCAGGGCCTCGCGGGCCCGACTCCGTACGGTTTGATCCCAGTCTTCCTTGCTGACATAGGCCAGCTTGTCCTTCGCCGCGGTGGCCCGCAAGCGACCGAGGCCCAATGCCGCACTGGAGCGCACGTAGGCATGGTCATCCTCCAAGGCCGCAAGCAGATGAGCGACGGCCGCGTCGTCGCCGATCACTCCCAGATGGCTTGCCGCCATGCCCCGCACTTGATGTTGCTTGTCCCCCAGCGCCCGCTTCAGGGTTGTCACAAATAATTCCTGGAGCTGAGATGCGATCGCCTCCAGCCCGGCTCGCCGATATTCGTTCACCTCGATCACCGCGAACGCCAGCTTGAGTCGTTTGTCGGAGGCGGTCTGGCTCTCGAACAGCTTGATCAACCTCGCCCGCTGCTGGTTCCTTCGGCGGCGTTTGACAATCTTTCCAATAAGGATCCAGACGACCGCCATGATCGCGAGCGACAGGGCGGCCAGGGGAATCGCCTGGTCGATGATGAGATCCTGCATCTCCGGCGACAGGCGCTTCCACACCCAGACACCGGACACAACAAGACCCAGCAGGAGGAGAATCGCCGTCAGATTGGCTTGACCGGATTGCGCGTGACGAGACATGGCAGGCGACATGATAGGGGGACGGTCCGGGCGGCGTCAACGCAACCTTTGGCGGACGACGCTTGACAGCTACCCGATGGGATGACTAGGCTGCGCGCGCGATGGAATTACCCGACCTCAAAGACGATCCGCACCTCAAAGTCCTGCGACCGCTGGTCGAGACCTACCTCGCCTTCTGGCGCATGGACAGCCGTCACGTGCGTTCGTTGAAGCTGACCCCCTCGCAATTCGACGTCATTGCCACATTGGGCGATACCAGAGGACTGACCTGCGCCGAACTCTCCACCGCCACCCTGGTGACGAAGGGGACGCTGACCGGCGTGCTCGACCGTTTGGAAGATAAGGGGCTGATTCGACGCACGCCGGTCGCCGATGACCGTCGTAGCACACGCATCTGCCTGACTGAGAAAGGCGACCGCTTGTTCAAGAAAACGTTTGCGGCCCACATCGCATTTCTACGTCCCTTTTTCGAACGAGCGCTCACCACTGCCGAGGCGGAGCAATTACGCACGCTCCTTCGCCGACTCCACCGCAGCTTTCAGGAGAAGCCGACGGCATGATCCGGGTCACTGTGCTGGGCTCAGGCACAAACGTTCACCCCACACGCGCTGCGGCCGGGTACCTGATTCAAACCGACCAGACTTTCCTTCTCGACTTCGGCCCGCGCACGCTCAGCAACTTGATCAATAGCGGTGTCGATCGGCACCGGATTACACATGTTTTGTTTTCTCATTTCCACGCCGATCACTTTGCGGATTTCATCCCCTTCTTTTTTGATGCCGTCATCTTCTGCAAGTATCAGGGCGGCACCAGGCCTCCGTTGACCCTGATCGGTCCGCACGGTACGGCCAAGTTGATGCACGCGATGATGACCACATTCCCGAGTTTCAACCGCGCGCCGTTTCGCGTCACGATTCGAGAAGTCTCCGATCGCAGCTTCCGCCTCGGCGATACCCGCATCAGACCAGGTACCGTGACCCATGCGCCTCGACTGCATTGCGTCGGCTATCGCATCGAATACCAAGACCATGTCGTCACCTACTCGGGAGATTCCCTCTATTGTGACAACCTGGTCCGCCTCTGCCGGGAGGCGGAGCTCGCCATCCTGGACTGTTCCTTTCCTGAAAACCGCCCAGGCGCAGGACATCTCCACGCCGGGCTCTGTGGCCGCGTGGCGCAGGAAGCCGGCATCAACCAACTTGTACTGTCCCATTTTTATCCGATTGCGGAACGGTATGACGTCTGCGCACAGGCGGGACACTATTTCTCGGGACGCATTCGGATGGCGCGGGACCTGCTCAAGCTCAAAGCTTAGCTAGGAACCGTCGGTGGGTCGCGCTAGAACATAACAGCGAGAGCATGCTGCCGAGAACAGACGAGCAGGATGCTCAAGAAGTCCGTCCGGCAAGGCCGCAGCGGGTAAAGATCCGAGGCGTACCTCTGCGGTACATTGAAGATCTCAACGAAGCGAGAACGCAGCTGGCAGGATTTTTCAGCATCCAGCTACAGCCCTTCTTCTCGTTGTTCACACCCCAATATTTCAATGAAGCGGGGCAGGCGGCTCTTTTTCAGCGGCTCATCGAGCTTGTTGTAGATGGCGAGCAGATTCTTGATCATGCGAGCAAGAATCGCGCGAGTCGGACTCTTCTGGAGAAACCGGTCTTCGAATCCATAGCCGGCTTCCGTCAGGAAACGGGCGCAATTTTTTTCCGTCAGCAGCGCACCCCCATTGAAACAATCGATGAAGATCTTATACCGATCGGAGTCGAACTTGACGAGGAAGTGGCCCGGCATGCCGATTCCCTGCACCGGCAGGTGCAACCGCTTTCCAATGAGCAGATACACAGTTGAAAGACTGATCGGAATTCCCGTTCGACGATCCATTACACAGTTGAGATAACTGTTCTCGACCTCATAGTAGTTCTTGGTGTTTCCCCTAAAACCCGCTTCAGTAAAGAGGTAGCGATTGAGCGCCTTGACGGTTTCCTCCCCCGAAACCCGGGACCCGATCTGCTCCCGCACCTCCTGGGCCATACGATCTAACTGCCGTTGATAGCTCTGGACGTCGAGCATTGGATAGGCATAGCGCGCCAGCAGGAAGGCCCCGGTTTCAAGATCGATGTGATCCTCCGGAAGGGCGATGAGATCGCGCAGTTCTTCCTCCAGCCTGGTCCCGCGGATTTCATCCAGCACGGTCACGATACGATCGGCCATCTCCGGCTGCTCGATCTCCGCTTCCTGCAAAAGGGGTACGGCAGAGGCGCCGAAATCGATGAGCTTCCCGCTGATCGTCTTGACGATCCGTTCGTCTTCATCGCCGAGCAGTCGAATCAGGGCACGGATTTGGCTTTCGTTCACAAACATGGACGGTCTCCGTTGTGCACTCGCACTCACCCGATCGCCCGCCGGAAGGCGCGCGCGCCGCCATAGAGGCACAGCGCATCGAACAGCACCATCACCCCGATCACCATGCCGACATGAGGCAGCGCTTCAGCCCATCCCTGCAGAATGAGCGGCCGCACGGCATCAATCGCCCAGGTCATAGGGTTGAACTGTGCGAGAAAGCCCATCCAGCCCGGCATCGCCGCCAACGGCACGAGGGCTGAACTCAAGAAAATCATGGGTAGGGAAAGAAATCCGAGCACCGAGAAAAAATCGCCGTGGCTTTTCACTGAAAAGGCCATGGCCATGGAAATCGCCGTCAGTCCGACACCGAACATCATGCCGATGAATAGGATCGTCGCCACCCCCAATAACCCGGTGACCGGTTGCACACCGAACAACCAGGCCACACCGAGAATGACCAGCACTTGCAGCGACGTGATGGTCGTCACAAAAATGAACCGGCTCAGGATCACCGACGTGCGGTGGATCGGTGTGGACATCAGCCGTTCGAGAAACCCGTTCTCCTTATCGAAGAGCAGATCCACCCCTCCGGCCAATCCGTTGTTCAACACCGTCATGACGACCACACCGGCGGTCAGAAAGCTGATGTAGCTCGATGCCTGCGTGACCTGCATGTCCGCGGCACGTTGGAACAGATTGCCGAAGAAGATGAGCCAGAACAACATCGGTTGAACCAGGGTAAAGAGCATGCTGAACTTTTCCCGGCTCAGCCGCCGCACCCAGCGCATCGTCAGTGCCCGAATCTCCTGCCAATATTCTTTCATAGACCCTTCACAGCACTCGTCACCGAAACTTGTCAGTCTTCCGCCTTCGGCTGATCGTCCTTGATGGACCGACCCGTATGGGCGATAAACACATCATCTAGTCGCGGCCGGTGATAGTCGATGAACTCCAGCTGACACGTCAGGCGGTTCGCCGCGTCAAGAATGGCCGGCAACGCCTTCTCCGGTGAATCGACCCGAATATCCAGCCCGGTCGGCGTGGTCGTCACCGCTCGAATGGCCGGCAGATCTTTCACAGCCGCCGCAAGCAACTCGACGCGATCGTGTTCACGCACCGTCAGCGACACCAGGTCTCCACCCAAACCGGCTTTTAATTCGTTGGGAACGCCCAGGGCCTTGATTCGACCTCCGTCGATGATGGCGATCCGATCACAGAGCTGGTCAGCCTCATCCAGATAATTTGTGGTCATGACGACGGTAATGCCCCGCTCCCGCATGGCCCGGACATGCTCCCAGATGCGCAAGCGGCTTTGTACATCCAACCCGAGCGTCGGTTCGTCGAGAAAGAGGATCTTCGGATCGGGCAAGAGACCGCAGGCAATATCCAACTTCCGTTTCATGCCGCCGGAATAGGTCTTGGCAGGACGATCGGCCTGCTGCTCTAATTCGACCAGCTTCAATAATTGGGGGATGCGCGTGGACGTTTCTTCAGGCGACAGGTGATAGAGATCGGCGAGCAGCTCGAGATGTTCCCGCCCCGTCAGGAACCGATCGATGGCCCGCTCCTGAGGCACGTACCCGATCGTCCTTCTGACACGGTCGGCATCTTTCACCGAATCCATACCGAGAATCGTGGCCGACCCGGATGTGGGATGGAGCAGCGTGATCAGGATGCGGAGGGTGGTACTCTTCCCGGCGCCGTTCGGACCGAGTAGGCCGAATATTTCACCCGCGTAGACCTGAAACGACAGGTCATCGACGGCACGGACCTTCTCATACGCTTTCCCGAGGTGCGACACCTCAATGGCGACCGGCCGAGACATCAGCCCCATCCTCCGGCGCCGCGTCGTTCTGCCAGCTTGAACTGGATGAGGTCGCTGAGACGGCGGGCCTGCTGCGGCACATGATCCGCTTCGAGCAAAAACTGCTTCTCCAGCGGGGTGCAGTCGAGGTAAGTCGAGAGGGAATTCACGAACACCTCGTCGGTCACATCGGGCCGAACCAGGCTGTGCAGCGGCGAGGCTTCCTCATCGGCCTTGAGATATTCGCCGAGCACCTCC
Organism: Nitrospira sp.; assembly: GCA_040376625.1. Taxonomy (GTDB): domain Bacteria; phylum Nitrospirota; class Nitrospiria; order Nitrospirales; family Nitrospiraceae; genus Nitrospira_A. The sequence continues at coordinate 11,148 of JBEIQG010000112.1, forward strand.
GTCAGATAGCGGCGTAACGCCGGCTCCATGGAGACCGCGCCGTCCCGCGGCTTCAGGGAGACCCGAGCTTCGCGATAACTCTTCTCATAAAACTCTTCGTGTATTTCATAACGCTCAAGGCCTTGAAGGAGAATGTTCGAGCGGCCGTCGGGCAAAGCCTGTACGCTGACCAACCGTCCGACACACCCGATCGAAAAAATCGGGGGATTTCCGTCGTACTGTTCTTCCCATCCTTCTTTGAGCAGCGCCATTCCGATGCATTGCCCTCCTGCCGCCGCATCCGCTACCATCTGGCGGTAGCGCGGCTCGAACACATGGAGCGGCAGATAGGTTTTGGGAAAGAAGACGACGTTGGGAAGGGGAAACAACGGAATGCGCTTCGGCACCGGAAAAGGCTGGGCCTTTCCCGATAACTCCCGGCTCGACTGGTCACGTTCGGGCTCAAGAAACATGGCTCACGATAGCTGATGCTTTGCAAAATTGTCAACGCTGCCACGCAAGGCGGTCATGGAAATTCCCCTCACAAAACCCTCATGAATACTGGCGTTCCGTCGGTCGATCCTCAACATGTGCCACCGGATTTTTGGCCGCTCTTCACCGCGCACAGGCGACA
>JBEIQG010000143.1:0-9780 GCA_040376625.1 Nitrospira sp.
CGTACGTAAGCGCGCGCTGCTCGCCGGCCTGGACGGCGACTGGGCAGGCCACAGTATGCGGTCGGGGTTCGTCACCGAGGCTGGACGGAAGAACATCCCCGTGGGTGACGTCATGGCGATGACCGAGCATCGGAAGGTGGAGACGGTGATGGGGTACTACCGCAGCGGAGAGCTGGCAACCAACGCCATTGGAAACCTGTTGGACTAAGGCAGTTCCGTACGTGGAAGTATCCCGAGCAATACTCGGCAGATGTGGGGGGCTTGAGCTACTATCGAACTTGGCAAAGGCCGGAATCTGCAGGTCGAAGCCCTTGATTCAGAATAAAAAGACTCAAAAACGATCGGGGACCAAAGCGGCGCCATGCCTATCGCCTTCATTCACCTCTCGGACATCCACTTCGGCCAGGAAAAAGGCGGAGCTGTCGCCGTCCACGACGATGTCAAGGAACGGCTGATTGAAGATGTCCAGGATCAGGTGGCACGTCTTCCCGGACAGCGAGCCAGCGGTGTTATTGTTTGCGGGGATATCGCGTACGCTGGAAAGCGTGAACAGTATGCGGCCGCTGCGGCTTGGCTCGATCAGATCGCTGGCGCGGCCGGTTGTGCGAAAACCGACGTACAAATGGTGCCGGGCAACCATGATGTAGATCGCGCCAAGATTTCTGCAGCACTCACCTGGATGCTTGAAGAGATCAAGGTAAAGGGCGAGGCGAAACTTGACGAGTTCTTAGAGGCCGAGAACGACAGGACCCTCCTCTATAGCCGCTTCCACGCCTACGAGCCCTTTGCAGCGGGCTACGCCTCACCCCTAGACAAATCCGGCGGCGACGCAGGAAGCCGAGTCGTCGAACTTGCCCCTGGACGACACCTTCGATTCATCGGTTTGAACACCGCCCTAATCTGCGCCAAGCAGGATGACAAGGCATCCTTGCTCCTGGGGGCGAGGCAACGAGTCCTCCCCAGCAAGCCGGGCACCGAGTTGGTGGTCCTCACCCACCATCCTCTGGATTGGCTGCAGGACTCCGAGGACGCCCGCAAATACCTGCGTGCCAGGGCCCGGGTATTCATCTCCGGGCATGAGCACATGCCCTCGGCCAAAGTGGACCCAATTTCTGCGGGCTGCGATTTGTTGCACATCGCTTCTGGCGCGACCGTTCCCCCCACAAACGAGGTGGAATATGGCTACACCTATAACCTGCTCCAGTTCGAATGGGATTCTGCAGCGGATGAGCTTGTTGTTACAGTGATTCCCAGAAAATGGGATGACGATGCAAAGCGGTTCGCGGCTGATCCAGGACGCCTGGGCGAAGGCGGGCCGAACTATCGGCTAGGATGTCCCAACTTCAGGGCCGTGCCCAAACCGGAAAGCGGATCCGCGCCGCCGCCAGAGCAAAGCGAGGTTCCTGTCCATATTCCGATTGTGCAGGAGGAAGGCATGATCGAAGAGAGGACAAGCTCGTCGGAACCGCCAAAGTACGCGCAACTCCGCCTGACTTTTTTTCGCGACCTGACGGCCACACAGCGCATTAGCGTGCTGGTGAAGCTCGATGCACTGCCCCCGCAATGGCAGGACACGCTCATGCATAGTGCCGAACAACAAATTCTCGATTCCCTGCACCTGACAAACCGTCTTGCTGAACTCGAAGCGGCGATGAACGAAGTGCTGGGCCTCGATCCGAACAACCACCAGAAATAGCCGGATACCCCGATGGCCGACATTGCACGCTACTGCCGAATATTCGATCAGACCCCTAGCGATGATCTGGTCACAAAACGGACCCAGGGAATCGAGGCGCTTCGGAAGGCCTGGCTAAAGAAAACCGACGTCGAAGGCCTCGTCCGGTTGGCCAGTGGCGTCGCCGACGCCTTGCAGGATCCTAACGCCCTGCCCGCTTCCCTTGCGACTGAGGCGGTCACCCCATTGAAGAAATTTAGTCCAGCTCTGATCTATCAAGGACATGAGTTGGAAATCGCGGTCTGCTCCGCCGTCGCCTTACTCGCTTGGCTGGAATCGTCAAGTCCATCCGATGATGTTCCCATGAGCAAAACCGGCTGCATTGCCAGCGCACTCTGGTGCGCTTTGGCCGTGCAGACTCCGTCGTCGAATTTGAAGCTGGAGGAATTGCGGCGCCAGGTTTTGTCCCAAGCTCAGGAATGGGTCCTCAATTGCGGCATCCTCACCCGGCGCCGAAAAACAATTCCGGATTTTGAGATGCCTCTACAGGAGGGCGAGGTGCCCGATGCTCCCAAGCTCCTGGAAAAGGTCGAGATCGCCGCTGACGCCACCATCTCCGCCCTACGTGAGAACGCCATCCGGGATCGAGAGGAGTTGGACTTGCTTTGGTGGGCCCTCAGCGATTTCAGCGAGACGCTCAGCCGGCCGCTTTCGGCGTTGCCTCCGGTGCTGCGCGCCATCACAGGCGCCTTGGAAATTTCGAAGATCATGAGGCGCCTGCCCACGGAGTCCCACAAACAGTTGGTCATCCGGCAGATCGAAGATACAGAGGCGATGTCATTCGAAGCCATCTTGGCCGATCTTGGCGAAGACCGGGCGAAACTGGCGGGAATCCATTCCGGCAGCAAGATCGTTTCCGATCTCCCTCGGGTATTTCCGCTCCTTTCGGCCATCGCAACCAATGACCGAAAAGTCGACAGCTCGATCAACTTGCCCCTATCCATCTGGACAAAGCATGTTCTCCTTGAGGCGTGCGTTGCCACGATGGTCGTCCAAGTATCGCCTGGAATCTGACCGTGGAACGCGGATGCAGAAAGGAAGAGTGCACGGTTCAGCAAACTGGCAAGTGCGCTCTGAGCCGAGACCCCAATGAGTGCTCCGAGCGCCTCGATGAATCAGAGGGGCCTGCCATCGAACCATCCTCGGTCTTGGAGACGGAGAGCACCCTTGCACCTCCGCCGGAAAAGCCAAAGCTTCCGAACAGCCTCACCCTCGATTTAGACCAGATTCGAAGTCTGGGGGCCTCCCGGCAAACCACGCTGGTTGGGGTACTGGGCTGCCCTGACTCGGGTAAGACGGCAGCACTCGTCAGTTTGTACCTGCTTCTGGCCCACAACCGCCTGGAGGGCTTTCGCTTTGCCAACAGCCTCACGGTGATGGCTCTTGACGAAATCAGCCGCGGCGCCAGGCGCTGGAGCGAAGGCGCACGGCCAGATCAGATGACGGTGCATACCGAGATCTCCACGGAACGCGGAGCTGGGTTTATGCATCTGCGAGTTCTTGACCAGCGAGATCGTCTCTGTGACCTGCTCGTCCCTGATCTGCCAGGTGAATGGTCGAATTCGCTGGTCGACGAGAACAGGGTGGAGCAGTGGTACTTCCTGAAATCGGCCGACGTCCTCTGCTTTTTTGTTGACGGGCGCCAACTAGCAAGCAAACGGCAGTCCACCGTCCATCGCACAAAGCTGCTAATTCAAAAGGCGGCGGCTCTGGTTGCACCGCGAACGCCGCCGGCCATTTTGGTAGTGTCGCACCGGGATGCCTTCGAGCCCAATGCGGCAGCCTTGCAGCAGATCATAGAGGAGGCTGCCCGCTACGACTTGCAGCTCCAAGTGGTCCCGATCGCGTCCTTCACTAAGTCGGACTCCGGGGTTCAACCGGGATTCGGCATTGCCACCCTCGTCGCGACCTGGGTAAATCCGTCACCTCCCCCTCCCCTGGAATTTTGGCCAGATACGGACAACTCTTGGTGCAATCGGGCCATGCTACGCTTCCGGGGACCCAAATGACTGCAAGCACCGCCTCGATCCTGCTTGTGGGCTTGCCCGAGACTGGCAAGACGAACTATCTCGCACGTTTGTGGGCCTCCTTACGCGAGGGAAAATCTGCAGTGACTTCGACACCGGATACAGGGGTGATCAAGTATGTTGAAGATGCGGTAGCCCATCTTCTCGAAGGTGCATTTGCGGGCCGAACCACCCTGGACTCCGAAGATCAAAGCGCAACATTCCGGATTCCGGTGCGCGCTTCCGAAGGGACAATTGCCGCGGAACTGGTGGTACCTGACGTAAATGGTGAGATGTGGCGAGATGCCGTGGAGGATTCCGAGATATCCCACCGCTGGCATGATGAACTCTGCCGAACCTCGATGGCCTTACTATTCGTGCGAGCGCGGTCTCCGTTGAATCACATGCCCTTGGACTGGGTGGTCTCTGATGGCATTCTGACCAAAATCACCCCAAATGCAGAGGTGCAGAGTCGGATTCCCACTCAGGTCTATTTGTGTCAGCTGCTTCGGTTTCTGGAAACCACCTTGGGTCAGTCAGAGGTGAAAACCACGCGTCGTGTTGCCGTCGTCGTGACCGCATGGGACCGGCTGGATGCACAGCAACGCGCGCAGGGTCCCTGGCGGTATCTGGAGTCTGAATTTCCCTTGTTCTTTGGCGCCTTGAAGAACTCTGAGGCGCTAGACATTGATGCCTTTGGGGTGAGCATTGTCGGGGGTGACTTGACCGATGATCCGGGGTTCAAGGCTGACTTCTTGGCCAATGGCGACGTCCATGCTTCCGGCTACGTCATGCATGGCACCGAGGAACAAGCGGATGTCACCATCCCAATCGCCTGGCTTCTACGGAAGTGACGCAGCGACGAGAATGCACGCACGCGAGCAATTTCACGGCTACCGGAACGGTCATCAACTGCTGCAGGGTAATGTTGAGCTGATCCAGCAAGACCAGGATACCGTCGACCGCCTGTCCGATATCTCCGGGCAATTGCGGCCAGGGGAGGAGTTTGCCCCGTATTTTACGTGCTATCCCCTTCCCAGCCAGACTTACTATGTCGTGGCGCTGACGCGACAGGATCTGGCAGCGCCAAGGGCAGGCTGCGTTCGCACGCATAGCCTGTTTGTGCCGATGCCGGAATGGACCGCGCCCACAGTCCTTCAGACTCTGCGTGATGTTGTTTCGCATTTTCAGCTGAGCGCGGATTCGAATGTTTTAGGACATCCTTCGGGCGCAGAGGAGATTCGGACCTGGCCTCGTCTCGAAAGTCCATGGAGCCTGGAGTTGGTCGAGGCAATGTTTTTGGAGAAGCGCGCCCCGATTGCGGTGTTCGATGCAAAGGATGCCGACCTTGCTTGTTTTCGCCTGATTGCAGCTTTATGGCCGGCGCTCCGGAAGATGTTTGCCGTTTGTACCTTTTCTCTCGGTCCCAGATCAGTACAAGGACGTCCTTTCGACATAGTCTTCGCACCAAAAGCTGCACGGTCACGTTTCAGCGATTGGTCAGGTAGAAGGATTGAGCCATCGTCGACGCCCTACCGTCCACGCCACCGTTGGTCGAATGCCCTTGCTGAGGCGGTCTTCAAGGACTTCCCTCCGAATCTGGATCGTCTGGACGAACTGGGAATTCTTGGAGGCCATCAGGACGCCAGCGAATCCCGACTGAGACTATCTCTGTTCTGGCGAGAGCTGGCTGATAAGTCGGCGGAGTCGCCGGAAGCAGTCTTGGGGTTGATCGATATCTACACGACGGCTCACCCGACTAGCCTAAGGGCCCGTGAATCTCTGGCAAACGAGATTCGAGTTGGTGTCTCGACGGCGCGGCGGTCGTTTTCGGATTCCCAGTTCTGGCAATACCTCCTGGCCCTTACGCAGAAGTTCGAGAAAGGGAGGCTGCCCAAAGGAACTGCCTCCGTAGTCCGCGCGGCTGCCAGGGCCCGTGCAGCAAACGCGCCGCTTGCTTGTGTGTCGGCGTTTCAAGAGTCCATGACCGAGGGCGCGACTCTGCCTGCCCCACTGGCCTCGGCCATTGGTGAAGGCGTATCGCAAGCAACTGAAAATGACGCAGAGGTTCTGGCCACACTTTCGGCATTTCCCCGGAAGATCGGCTCGCAGATCATTTCTAGGAGCAGAGTGCTGGCAAATCGACTCGTGTTTGCGGCGGGAAATGACGGCGAGCTTCTTTCGGATCTCCACAACCTGTTGCAATCGGCAGATTCGAAGACGCGACAATCCCTGTTACTTCGCTCCGCACTCTCGTTTACCCAGGCAAGCCAAGCCGGATTGCTGGACAGTCTTCTACGAGGTACCAGTTCTTCGACGCTCTTGTTTGCCGTGCAGGCCATAGGACATACCACGTCATTCGATGTGCCACAGTTCAATGAACCATTGGTCAGCGCGGCCCACGCCACGCACTCAATTCTCAACTTAAGAAAAGTAGTCGGCCTTCACGAGAACGAAGGAGCCGATCGGCTACTGGCGACCACGCTGACGATCCAGAGCGAGGATGTTCGTTGGCTGAGCCAGAGCATCTCGGACCCTCAACGAAAAGCCAGGGTATTAGCGGAACTGATTCATGTGTCTTCGGATCACCAGATCAAGCAGCTCGTCGAAAATGCATCCGCAGAGTTTGACCTCTTGGCGACGCTGGCGGTCGATTCCTTAACGTACGCCTTCCCGATGGCAAGGATTCTAGGACTTTCTTCTGTGTCCGATGAGCAGCTGTCGTCGTATGGCTCCTCATTGCTGCGACAACTGTCTCCCGAGGACTCGGCCTATCGTTCCCTCGCACTCCACGTAATCAGTCGTCTGCAGGGGAACCCAGAACTCCTGGATGATCGTACGTTGCTGCAGACAGTAGAAAACCTGGTTGCTACGGGGAGCGGGCGGGAGGCAATTGACTCGTTGTTCTCCGGCCAGACTTCAGATACGGCAGTAAGCCGAGCGCTGTATGCCTACGGCTTAGGCTCACAGCGCTTTAAATCCCAAGTGCATAGTCGGATTGATTTGGTAGCGGGCCGAATACTGCAGTCAGGCCTAGCTGGACTATCTCGACCGGACTTTCGGACAATTGCGGAGCTGTTGAACCGTTCCGGGGATTCGAATCGTCGTGGACAAGCCGTTGCATGTGGCCGCGTTCTCGATCGGTGTTTCGCTTCCCCTCATCTTCCGGTCGGAGATTTGGTGGTTGCGGCTTTCCCGATTGTCTATCGAGAAGTGAGATCCGGAAGTCCCGGATTCAACCTACTCGACTTGCTATTTACCGATTGGGACCACTGCAAGACCATCCGGCGCAAGCTTGTGGAAAGCTACATCCGATCAGACTGGCCTCCTGTAGGCGTATTGATCTGTGCATGGCGCGCGCATGATGTTGATAGAGTGCTGCGCAGCCTTCAAAAGGCATGGCGAGGTAGGGAGTATTTGAAAAGCATTCAAGAAAGCCTTTCGCAGTACGAAGGGCCGGATAAGGAGCTTCTTTCGCGCGCTCTACGATCCTTTGTCGCCATCGAATCGATTGACGCGGAGGATGATTAACAAATAGTAGCAGCCTCGCGTGCAGCCCCCGTCTCACAATGTTACAAATACATTACTGCCTAGCTGCCCGCGCCAGGGGCCGTATGGCGAGCCGAAACGCATCTGCTGCATATGGGGTATTGGATTAAGGCTGAGACTGAAGTATCCCGTCCCGAAGCCATCTACAATCCATAGATTCCTTCACGCGATGGCGAGCTCTGCGCGTGACGAAGCAAGGAATTCCGATCAGACCATAACTGGCCCATGGCTTCCACGCACCGCCCTTGCTGATATTCGATACCAACACCCCAAAGGCAAGGCCCAGCATGACGCTCGTCGATGTTATTGGCAGTAACCTTTGCTCCCAGAGCCCTTGCAGACGATAGCGTCCTTTCGTCATTTGTGACCTCTCCAGAAGAACACCCGTCAGTCGAGTGTTATTCCGAAATTCGTCAAGGACGATAGAGCTTCTCGAAGAAACCACTGACACGGACGATCACGGTCACCGGCTGGGTTCCCTTGTTACTCCAGTACCACCCGTGAGCGCCGTCGAATGGAGCGATGAAATTGCCATGCGCAGCGGTCTGCTCACGATCACGCCAATAGCTACTGAACTGATCGCCGGCGTTCGGGGGCTCACCATGCATGTCGAAGTTCACGGCACCACCCTCTACTTTCCAGGTGAAAACAAAGGAATCGCCCTCGCGCATCGCGGCCTTAATCTCAGCCCCCTCATTCGGCTGGAGGACCAGCATCATCTCCTTCGTCTGGAATGGTGCCTCGTTGGCGATCACCGCCATCTCGGTACTAGGGACGGTACCTGCGGGGCTCGCAGTCGAGACATCCGAGGCGTGCAGCGCGCTCAGGCCCATGACCTTTCCGATACCCGTGGGATCTACACCGAACTCCGCCGGCATGACCGTGGTGACCAACAAGACTGCAGCGCCTGCCAGGGCAATGGCCGTGGCCCTCAGCAACTGCGGAACGCTGGCCTGGATCGGCGAAGCAGAAACGTTTGAGTTAGTCATTGAGATAGAACCCTGCAAGTTGATAGCCGGTGAGTACGAAGCCCGTACCCATCAGCACGACATTGGCGGCGAAGGCCTGGCGCCCGAACGCAGCCGTCCTGCGCCAGAAGCCCATCGCGATCAGAATGCCGGTCAGGGCCAGCAATTGTCCGATCTCCACACCCAGATTGAACGCGAGTATGTTAGGCACCAGTCCGTCCGAGGCCAGTGAGAAATCCTGCAGCTTGGTGGCTAGGCCGAAGCCATGGAACAGGCCGAAGATGAGCACAGCCGCGCGGTTGTCAGGTTGGACGCCAAAGACCGTCTTGAACGCACCGAGGTTGTCCAATGCCTTGTAGACGACCGACAGACCGATGATCGCGTCGACGATGTACGGATTGACGTGGGTGCCGCTGAGAACCCCAAATAGCAAGGTGCTGCTGTGGCCGATCGCGAAGAGTGTCACGTAGAGGCCCACGTCGCGCATCCGGTAGAGGAAGAAGATCACCCCGAACAGAAACAGGAGGTGGTCGTAGCCCGTCACCATGTGCTTCGCGCCCAAGTAAAGGAACGGGATCAGTTGCGCTCCCGCGCTGCCCTCGATAAAGAGCTTGTCATCCTCGGCAACGCCATGCGCCGCCGCTGCACCGGCCAAGAGAAGGCCGGGCAGCAGCAGTGCGAGGGATACCCGCCTCACTTCGATTTAGGCGCAGCCGGCGCCTTCTCGTCGGCCTTCTCGGATTCGGACTCGCCCTCCTGTGCCTTGTCCGCCTTGGTGGCGGCTTTGGCGCCAGCCTTGCGCACAGACTGAGGCTTGACCACAGCGCCCTCTTCTTCCGGTTCGTGGTTTCCGTGAGCCATGGCCAGCGGTGCGCTGAGGCTCAGCAGGATTGCAGCAACAAAGGACTTCTTCATATCAATCTCCAGTGAGATGGAACAGTAGTACAGCAAGGGACCGGCACCCCGGAACGGCCGTAGACCGTGCCGGTGTTCCAGTGGGAATCAGGACGGCCACCTCCGATGCACTTCATCGATCACGAAGGGGTGGCTGTGGCCATGGTCGCTATGCTCGCTTTCGGCCAGATGCGGGTGGTCTGACGAAAGATCGTCATGCCGGTGCACCGGCGCTTCGCTGTCGTCGGCGGACCAGAACCGCGCCGCCGCGATCCAACCCAGCGCGGCGATAGCGGCCATGGTCCATAAGGCCACGCCGATCCCCGCCTGGGCCCCCAGCCATCCCACCAGCGGATAGGTGACGAGCCAGCAAGCATGGGACAGCGAGAACTGTGCGGAGAACAGTGCCGGTCGGTCCTCCTCTCTTGATGAGCGCTTCAGCAGACGCCCACCCGGGGTGACCAGGGCTGCATAGCTGCTGCCCAGCATGGCCCAGCCTCCTAGCAGCAGCACCCAGTGCGCGCTTTCGGCCAGTGACCAGGCTATGGCCAGGGCAGCGAGCAGGATCGTCACGCTCCCGGCCGCCGCCAGCATCAAGCTGCGATCCCGATAGCGCTGCAGCAACCGC
>JBEIQG010000109.1:0-11797 GCA_040376625.1 Nitrospira sp.
CAGCGCGGGCACCTTCTCCGCACTTTGCTCCAGTTCGACACGTTCCCGCCGCTGTGTTTCTGCCTGCTCCCGCTCAGCTGCCAGGGTCGTTTCAAGCTCGCGGACGCGCGTTTCGACCTGCTCAAGATTGGTAATCTGTTGCACCAATTGATTCGCCGCTTCCCGCTCGGCCTCCAGATGGGCCTCCAATTCCACGACACGCGCCGCGTGGCGGGCCCCTTCCGAAATCTGTTGAGACAATTGCTGCGCGCGATGCTGCTCATCGGCCAGAGCCGCCTCCAGTTCACCGATCCGGTGTATCTGTTTCGAGACCTCGTCCAATTGGTCTGCGAGTGCGACCCGCTGCGCCCGCTCAGTGGCCAGGCTCCGATCCAATGTTTGTGCGTGAGAGGACAGGGATGCAACCTGCTCGTGCTGCTCATCCAGCACACGCTGGATACGTCCGATCTGCTGAGTCTGCTCCTGACTCCGACGCCGCTCTTCGTCCAGCTGCGCTTCGAGTTCGCTGATTCTTGTGTCGCGTTCGGCCAGAGCGGCCTGATGATGCTCATGAACAGGGGCCGCCGTAACCGGCTCCGTGGAATGGGATGCAGGAGCAGCATCCGTCGCAACATGGCCCGTCATCACCACTGGCATAGGCTGCAAGTCGTCGCCACCCATCCTAACCGGCTCGCGCGACGATCGATGCTCCTCGGCTTCTATACGAGTCGCTGCCACTTCTTCCTGCACATGCACAGCAGATACGGCAGCAACTTCGGCCACGCTGGATGGTTCCACGGCCATCTGCGGCTGCGGCGCTTCCGGAATCTGGACATGTTTTTGTGGACGTTTTGTCAGCAGGTCCAGCACACGATCCTTGAGCGAGGATCCCTGAAAGGGCTTCTTCAAGACTCCGTCCGCCTTACAGGATTCCGCTTGCCGCGACACTTCATCGTTCACAATGCCGCTGATCAGGAGTACGGGGAGATCCGCGAGGTTTGCCTGTCCCCGGACGAACGCACAGACCTCATAGCCACTCTTGTCCGGCATGATGACATCTGAGACGATGAGGTCGGGGCGATCCTTACTCAACAGCGCCAGAGCCTCCGATCCGTTCGCCGCCAGTGTGACCCCCATCCCGGCCTCGGTCAGGAGTCGCTCGGCTACTTTACGAACTGCGATACTGTCGTCGGCAATCAAGATCTTTGGCATGTCGTTCCTCTACACAAGGTAAGGCTCATCAAGCGGGACGATTCGATGAGACTCCCAAGGTTGTCAGGTTGATGATGGGAATTTCTTCTTCACCGGCGATACACGTTCCTGCGATATCGGAATCGTTGCCGGCGCGATACTGCACTGCCGAGCGGGCGACCATGTGCAAGGATGGAACCTGGGAATCGATACAGATGGCCAGAGGTCCGTCCATATGTTTGACAACCAGACACAACGGTTCGTCATCCTGCAGGAGACGGTTGAATTTCGCTGCCAGGTCGAATACCGGAAGACACCCGTTTTCCTGTCGGACCAGCGCGCGCACAAACGGCGTATCGCTGGGAACCGCCGTCGAGCCCGGCCACGGCATCACCCCGCCGATCTCCTCTGTTCTGGCGGCGAACCGTTTCCCACCCACCGAAAACACCACCATGTTCTGCATCCGCGCTTCGGTCGCGCCTTTGGTACCCTGGTGTAGTTGTCTGTGTAGCTGAGTACGTAACATGGTCGGTCCCCGTGAGCTACTTCACCGATCCGGACGGCATCAACGAAGCCTCTTCCAAAATTGTCGCAGGCAGGCGGAGTCTCGAATCGAATTCGTCAGGCCGGCGTTCCGACAACCGAAGGACAAACACATCCAATACATTGTTCCGGGAAGGGAGCTCGAGCACCCAAAACGGATTCGCGATAAGCGCGATATACGACGACTCGACGAACAACCCGAGCAATCGCTCCCGCTCCCCTCCTCGAAACTGCGCAGGAAGCGGCAGGATCAACGACCGTTCCACATCGATGAGGCCCACGACCTTATCCACCGCAAACGACCGGGAGCGCTGCTCATTGGCATAGAGCACGACCCGTGTTTCAGCTGTGACACTCTTGGCCTGGATCGTCAAACGCCGGGCGAGATCGGTGGGCGCATAGGACGCATTGGCCCAGGTGACAGGCCCGTCATGCCCCTCTTGGCCCGGGGTGACAATGCCTCGAACCCAGTGGGAGGGAAAGGCGACATGAGTGGCGCCCAGGAGCACCACGAGAAACCGTACCTCGAGTCCCCTCGACACCACTGCTGTTTTGTATCCCCGAAGTCCCATGCCTGTCCTTCTTCTGCCAGAACGGGGTAGGCAACAGATATCTATTTGGGAGCGACGCTTTCACGGCCCGTCCACTTGCGAACCTCTTGGATCAGGGCGCGTTCTTCCACCGGCTTGGCAATATAACCGGAGGCTCCCACACTCACGGCCATCTGGCGATGCTTTTCACCCGCCCGGGTGGTCATGACGAGAATCGGAGTCGCGTGAGTCTGCGGCCTGGCACGAAGCGCCTGAATGACTTCAAATCCGTTCAACTTGGGCATCTCGAGATCCGTGATGATGAGTTGGTAGTTTTGCATCAGCGCTTTCCGGCAGCCTTCTTCCCCGTCACTCGCCGTGTCGACGATATACCCGGCGGATTCCAGCATACGTCCGACAAATTTTCGGATGCTGAGCGAGTCATCGATCAACAACAGCGGGAGCTGCGCATCCGGACACTGCGGTGAAGCGGGTGTCGCCGGCCCCTCAAGCATCGGCGACGAGGGGGGGCATTGAATGACCGACATGGCCTCACGGTATTCGCGAGTCGTCAATCGGCTCACATCCAGCACCAGCACCACACGGCCCTCGGGATCGATGGTGGCACCACCGAACACGGACCGTTCATACGGTTTCAACCCGCCCAATGATTTGATGACGATTTCCTGCCGGCCCAGCAATTCATCCACCGCACAGCCGAGCGCTCCGGTCGAGGTTCGAACGACGACCACGGGAGTCGCCCCGTCGATGGTGCCGGCATCCCGGCGGATGAGGCTGCCGAGCGGATATACCTCAATAGCCTCGTCGCCGATCTGCAGTACCGACCGATCCCCCATCTGCTGAATCGTCGACGACGTGGACATCGTGACTTCGCGCACGCTGGGGAGCGGAATCGCATAGCGCTCCTTCCCCACCCGAACGAGCAGCGCAGTGGCGATCAACAGGGTGAGCGGCAAATGCATCGTAAACTTGGTTCCCTGTCCATAGACGGATTCGACTTCGATGTGGCCGTTCATCGTCTCGATGACCCGTTTGACCACATCCATGCCGACGCCGCGTCCGGCTTGATCTCCAACCGCCTCCGCAGTGGAAAATCCGGGAAGGAAAATGAACTTGATGACCTCGCTCTCCGGCAGTGAATCCGCGACATCCGCTCGCACGAGACCCAACTTGATCGCCTTGGCCCTGATCTTGGCGATGTCCAGCCCAGCGCCATCGTCCTCGACTTCGATGAGGACGGAGTTCCCTCGATGCGCGGCGTGGAGATAGATCGTCCCAGCCGCCGGTTTCCCTTGACTGCGGCGGATGCCCGCCGGCTCGATCCCGTGATACACGGCATTTCTGACCAGATGGACGAGCGGATCGACAAGCCGCTCCACGACACCCGTGTCGATCTCAGTATGTTCGCCGGACGTGACCAAATTGACTTCTTTTCCGGTGGCACGGGCCATCTCACGGGCTGCGCGACGGAATCGTGTGAATGGCGTTCCGATCGGTACCATACGGGCGCGTGCGATCTCATCACGCATCCCCAAGGTCAACTGTTGCAGCGACCCCATGTCGTCCTGGGCGCGATGAATCGAGCCGCTCAGCTGAGACATCGATTCGGTGATGTCCGCTGTGACTTCGCTGATTCGCCGGGCCAGGATGTTGAAGTCGTCGTATTTGTCGAACTCCAGACTGCCGAAATCGCTGACGCCCGGATACGCCTGCGGTGCCGTTTCACCCGAGGATGCGGGAGAGGGCTGAAAGGAAAAGGTATGCTTGTCTTCGAATGTGCGTACGGCATCCGTGAGCCGGTTTTTATTCGCTAGGACTTGGGTGGCCAATTGATCCAACGTGCGCAGACGCTGCTCCAGGCGACCGCGATCGATGACCAATTCGCCGACCAGGTTGAGAAGACGCTCCAGGCGATCACGGCTGACCCGAATCACCTCCCGCTCTTCTCCGGTTTTTCCATCCACGCCTTTGGCCGAATCCTGCCCCTCGGCTTCGCGAATTTCTTCCACCGAGGCGCCCTCGGCAATCGAAGAGACGATGTGCTGGCCTTGGTCCGGTGACGGCTGAGCCTGCCCCAGGGCCTTCAACTCCTGCAAGGAGTTTGCAAACCGTTGTCTCGTCCTCCCCGCCATGGACGAATCGCGCCGCATCAAGGCACGAATGACATCGATTGCGCGCAGCAGCACATCCGTGTGACCGGGCAGTAGCACCAGCTGCCCTTCCCGAACGGCGCCCATGAAATCTTCAATGTGATGAGTCAGATCACCGATCGCCTGGAAGCCTACGGTATACGCCGAGCCCTTCAACGTATGGGCCGTGCGAAATAGTTGGTGGATCGTGTCGGGATTGCCCCCGTCTTTATCGACTCGCAGCAAGTCTGCTTCGAGGCTTTCCAAATATTCTTGTGCTTCCGGCGCGAAATAGGACATCACTTCGGAGTCGATGTCCGGGATCAGATAACCCTCGGAGAACTCATCGGAACCCGTCCCCCTCATTGACTGACCAGCGGACGCTTGAGCGGATGAGGCGACGGACAGGGACTCCTGCACCGACTTCTCTTCAGGCCGGTTCGTCTCAGTAAATGCCGCTGCAGACTCACCCGGGTTCACACCCTGCGCCAATTCTCTGAGTGTCGCCCTGACGCGCGGGACCTCCTGACGCAGGCGGGGCAGTAGTTGCGGGTCTCGTGCCATCAGGCCGCGAATCAGGTCCACCGCCTGTTGCAGGACGGGGATCCAATGCGTCGCGACCGTCACAGCGCCTTCACGAACGGCACTCATGCAGGATTCGATGGGATGGGCGACGTCTCCCACGATCTCAAACCCCACTGTATAGGCCGAGCCCTTCAGCGTGTGGGCTACCCGATACAACTGATGAATGATGTCGGGGTTTGCCAGGTCCGCTTCCAACCGTCTGAGCAGGGTCTGAATCGTATCGAGGTATTCTTCTGCTTCCGGAGAGAAGTACGACAGCACCTCTTCGTCCAGAACAGGAATGAGGTATTCATCAGCCGGCTGATCGGGAGGATGCAGAGGCTCTGCCGACGACTCGCTCGCCGCGGCCGGCATCAATTCGGCATGGCGCCGGACGAATCCCTCGACCACGGAGGCATCTTCCCCTCCCCCACGTCCGATCTGCTCGACCTGATCTCGAAAGGACGCGGCAATCTCGCGCATCAGGTGGATAGCATCGGGCCAGCGCGCCGCCGGAATCTCCTGGACACGTTCGAGTGCATCTTCGAGTAGCGCCCCGAGTCGTCCAAGCCCCGAGAAGCCGTAGAGCAGCGCCGCGCCTTTAAGCTTGTGGCCGACCGTGTGAAAATCAGCGATGTCGCCCGGCTCCGGATGCGCCTTCCCAGCGGGATGCAGCGCCTTCCAGAAGCGCCCCATATCGTCGCCGGCCTCAGCCACGAAAATGTCCAGCAACTGGTCGCGATCGAAATCCGCGCTCATGCACTCACTCAACATCCGAGCGGAGACAGCTCACCGCTCTTCAAGAATTCTCTTACGCGAGCTTGAACTGGGCGACCGAAGAGTTGAGGCCTTCGGCCAGTTTCGCCATGTCCTCGATCGTGAGGCGCGTCGTGTCGGTCTGCTTCTGCGTCGCCACTGCGCCGCCCGTAAACTCCTTAATGGCCCGACCGACCTTCTCCGTCGAGGCGGTCTGTTCGGACGCCGCACTCGCAATGTTCTGGGCCAACTCGGAAGATCGTTTCGCAATGTCTGAAATTTCCGCGAACACGTCGCCGGTCCGGAGAGCCGAAGCAGAGCCGGCTTCCACCGCCTGCGTTTCATGCTCCATGGCCACCACGGCGTCCTGTGTCTCCGTTTGAATCACCTTCACGAGGTCGGCGATTTCACGTGTGGCCTGCGTGGAGCTCTCCGCCAGCTTCCGGACCTGGTCCGCGACGACGGCGAAGCGCGCGCCCGCTTCTCCCGCACCGGCCGCCTCGATGGCGGCGTTGAGGGCCAGCAAGTTTGTCTGATTGGCGATATCCCGAATCGTCGACACGATTTGTGAAATTTCGAGCGAGCGGTCGCCGAGGCCTTTCACCTGCTTGGACATACGTTGCACCGCGGAGCGAATACTCTGCATGTCGCGCACCGTTTCCTGCACCGCCACGTTTCCGCGTTCGGTGGCCGACAACACCTGCTTGGCGGAGTCGGAGGATGCGCCGGCTGTGGTGGCCACTTGACGCATACCCGCAGCCAACTGTTCGACCGCACCCAACGTACGCACGGACTCCTCCGCCTGCGCCCGGGCGGTTCCGGACATCTGACCGGCTGAGTCCCGGAGAGTACCGGCTGACTTGTTCACACGATCGGCCGCCTCACGTACCTGCTTCAACAATTGTCCGAACCGCGCGATCATGAGGTTGAATCCATCGGCGAGGTTACCGAACATGTCGGCCGTTACTTCGCCTCGACGGGTCAAGTCACCTTTACCGACTTCGGACACCAGCACGAGGAACTGCATGAGACGTTTCTGCATCAAGTCGCGCTCTTCCTCCGTCGAAACCAGGGCGGTAATGCGGTCGAGCATGGAGTTGAAGGCGGTGGCCATCTGGCCGAGCTCATCCTGCGACTGAATTTTTGCGCGGGCCTGCAGATTGCCGCCGGCGGCCTGCGTCGCGACATGGGCAATGTGGCTGATGCTCCGGGAGAGAAACGTCGCCAACAGATATCCGACGAACAATCCGAGTGCGACGGCAACCAGACCGCCGGCCGCCAGAATCAGAGTACCGTTGCTGGCCATGGCTTGCGCATCATCGTTGAGGTCCTTGGCGACGGCCTCAATGGCAGTGACCTGTTCATTGTGACGTTTGATGGCATTTTCGAATGACGGCGTGAGGTTGACCGTTAGGGCCAGGATTCCGAGAGCCCGCATTTGCTCCGCTTGTGCCGGAGAGAGGACGTTCCGGTCGAAACTGTCCGCCATGGCGCTCAGTGCGCCGTCGGCATCCTGAAAGTACTTTTTCAACGCCGGCTCAAAGAGCGTCAGGTCCTTCGCCTCGTCCCGGCCCGATCGCGAGAGTCGCAGTGTCGTGCTCTTATAATTGTTGACCACTTTGTCGATCTGAGCCTTCAGGGGCGGCAGCTTGGTCACTTCCTGAGCAAAGTCGCCTTGTTTGGTTGCGGATGCGAGGTCCAGCAGAATCTGGTGATGTTTGGTCAACGCGGTTCCCATCTGGGCGAATTCAGCCAGAGGCACCGTATAGTCTGCGTATACCGTTTGCGATTGGGTGCTGAGCTGACGCAAGGTGAACACCCCGACGCTGGCCATGATCAGAATGATGACGCTCACGAGACCGAAGCTGACCAGCAGCTTAGTCTTTGTTTTCAGATCTTGAAATCGATTCTTCACGCCTTCCCCGATCATGGTGCGCTCCTCCTTGTTCTGCTGTCCTCAACGGCCGGCGGCCGGTCGCACAATTCCTCGATATGGCAGGTCCGCGACGACTCGCGCACCCGGTATTACGCGATCGACAACACCGCACTCCCTCCGTCAACCTGGGCAAAGACCTGCGCCACCTCCAACACCCCTCCCAGACGTTCGTCCAAGCGAAGCACCGCCGACACGCAAGGGCGCGCCCCCGCAGGTCCTGCTTGCAGCGCCGGCAACAGTTGTTCCCGACTGACGGTGTGAATCTCCGGCACGTGATCGACGAGCACCCCCACCTGCCTGGCACCGTGACGAATCACCACCGCAAAGGGCAGCTCGCGCTCCGTCACCGACAGACCAAGGCTTCCTCGCAGATCGATGAGGGTAATGACCGTCCCTCTGAGGTTGGTCACTCCGGTCAACAGGCCCGGCATACTGGGCACGATGGTCACCGATTCCACCTCGAAGACTTCACTGACGTGACGGAGGTCGACGGCAAACAACTCGCCTCCCAGCGTGAGGACACACATGCGATACGTGCCCTCGCTCGACACGACAGGAGACTTCGATGGACTGGAAGGCCCGTGAGCCGGAGAGGAGTCTGAGGAGTGCGGCTGGATCGCTGGCACGTCGTTCATGGGTTAGTTCAACGCCCGCTTGACTGCGGCGACCAGATCCTCGGCTTTAAACGGCTTCACCACATACCCGTTTGCACCCTGCTGCTGACCCCAGAATTTGTCGCTTTCCTGCCCCTTGGACGTACAGAGGACGATTGGAATGCCCTTGAAGCGATCATCGCTTTTCAGGTCGCGGCAGGCCTGGAACCCGTTACGCCCGGGCATCACGACATCCAGCACGATCAGGTCCGGCTTATCCAACGCCAGTTTGTCTTCGAGTTTGTCGGTGTTCGGATACGACACGACCGTGTGATTGGCAGACTTCAAATAGCCTTCGATCAACTGCAGTTCGGCGTACGAATCATCGACGACAACGATCTTGCTCATGAGTACGTCCCCCCTTCAAACCAATAAAATGTGTGCGAGATAAAGACGGTTGATGCGGCTGCGTCACCGCATAGGAATCACGATGCTGATCGCACCGGCCAGATCGCCTTCGTGCCACCCTTCTTTCTTGGCGCCGGTGATGTCGCGCTCCCCTTTCGGGTCGCCATGGCAGCTCAGACACGTGCTTGCGGCATACTCCGGATCCATCATGCGCAGGACCGGCTTCCCATCCAGCATCGTGGCCTTGCTGTACGGCTGGCCTTTCGGATGGCGCGTGTCGGCAAAAATCCGCAACACTTCCGATTCAAACTCGTCGGGCCGGTTGCCCGGAAACCGGTAATCGGTGCCTGTCAACTTGACCCGAATTCCGGTCTTCCGATAGAACCGCTCACCGGACTTGCGGGCGAAGACGGCGGGGATAATCCCTTTGAAGCCGACGCCCTGTTTATTGATGACGGGCTGAGCCTCGTCGATGACTTCTTTTTGGGATTCCACCATGGCGAGAAAGAGCGGCGCTTGCGGAACCGTGGCGGGCCGGCTCAGATCGATCTTGGTGGCTTTGCGAAACCGTTCGATCACCAGATTGGACACAAAGTCACCGGTAATCCCTTTGTCGCCCTTGCTGGCATCATTGATCGTAGCCTGGTGTTCGGAAATCACGCTACGTCCGACATGCAACAACTTGATGAGCAATTCCGCCGTTTCCGCTTCGCTATTGGCCGATGCGGGAGCAGTGACACCCATGCAGGTCACGGTCAGTGCAGCCATCACGATACTTTTGATGATATGTTTCGCCATGCCCCCTCCTCCTGCCTGCCTCGTAGCGCCCGGTAAACCAAGCTCCTCCAAGTCAGCGAACCTCTTGTCAAAGATAGCGCAAAATTCTTCGTTGACAATTTCATTGAGGCATGGAGCCATGCTAAGACCCTGCAGCCCCGGCAGACGTTGTGCACGATCGGTGCCAAACAAAACAATTAGTTAGGATTGCGGAGCGGAAAGAATTCCAAGCGATGAAGTCGGCGATTTTTCGGATGATTATGTGTGGATGGTCTACTATACCCACTATGGTCAGATAGACTCAGATGGGTGCATATTTGTTCACGATGCAAGACGGAGCGCCAAAGTTTGGTCGCTTTTTGCGGGAAGTGTCAAAGTCGCTTCGGCGATTCGATGAAGAGGGGGTGGAGGCGGACCTAGGCCGTCCCACCGTGACGAAGGAGCGCCCGAATGGGAGTGAGATCTAGATGTTGTTTGACGTGATCGGCCCATCGATCCATCGCACCTGATCGTTGTCGGTTCACCTGTTGCGACAGGGCCATGTCGGCGGCTGGAAGCCCCTTTCTCATACGCAACCGGTTCAACCACGCGCGACGATAGAGTGGTTCGTCGAACAGACCATGGATGTAGGTCCCCCAGACCAGGCCGTCATCACTGATCGCGCCGTCGAGCCACGCATCATCCCGTCCGGTCGCCTCGCATGGTTCCGCAACCGACGATTCTTTGCGCTGCAGTTCGAAGGACGCTCGCTGTCCATGGCGATTCGTCCGTCCCATATGAATCAAGTATCCTCGCACCGGGAACGCCGACGGCCCACCGAGATGCAAGGCTCGCGCATCGACCTGCTCGGTGATTTTCTCCCGCACCAACACGGTCGTCACCTGCAGCAGGCCAAGCCCCTCGCCGCTCCCGCCTGATTCGACCGCATCCGGATCGGCGATTCGGCGCCCCAACATTTGATACCCGCCGCATATGCCGACCACTTCTCCCCCGCGGTGGACATGAGCCTGCAGGAGTGATTCGAACCCCTTGCCTCGTAGATAGGCGAGGTCCGCCAATGTGGTTTTAGAGCCGGGAATCAGAATGGCATCAGCTCCGTCGGCTTCTTCCGGGCTGGCCGCATATCGCAACGCCACATCCGGTTCACTCGACAGGGCATTAAAATCGGTGAAGTTGCTCATATGAGGCAACAGCACCACCGCCAGGTTGATACGATCTCGCTGAAACGCTACCTGCCGTCGAATGTCGAGATCGAGACTGTCCTCCTGGTCGAGCGCCAGGTCGCGTAGATACGGCAGGACGCCCAAGACCGGAATCCCTGTCCGCTCCGTCAAAAACCGGACGCCGTCGGCAAAAAGCGCGGCGTCTCCCCGGAATTTGTTGATGACGATCCCACAGACCCGATCACGTTCATCCGGCCTGATGAGATCAAGCGTGCCGACAATCTGCGCGAACACGCCGCCGCGATCGATATCCCCGACCAACACCACCTTGGCGTCGGCCATTTCGACGACCGGCCAGTTCACCAGATCGCGATCCCGCAGGTTGACCTCCGCCGCGCTGCCGGCGCCTTCGATAAGCATGACTTCGTATTGCGAGGCGAGGCGGTTATAACTGCGTTCCACCGCCTGAAACAATTCAGAGTCCCGGCTGTGCGTGAAATAGGCCCGGGCTTCGCGCGTGGCAAATACTTTCCCCTGCACGATGATCTGAGCCCTGGAATCGGATTCCGGCTTGAGCAGAATGGGATTCATATCCACATGGGGCGGAATCCCGCAGGCTTCGGCTTGCAGGGCCTGAGCGCGCCCGATCTCTCCGCCCTCGGGCGTGACAAAGGAATTCAACGACATATTCTGCGCCTTGAAGGGTGCGACGCGGAACCCGGCGCGGTACAGCAGCCGGCAGAGCCCCGACGTGACCATACTTTTCCCGACGTCCGAGCCGGTCCCCAGAATCGCAATGGCTTTGGCACGAGAAGGATGAGACATAGGCAATGACAACCGTTTAACCGCGAGGCGTCGTCGCCCACTCGGTCGCGCTGGCCAGACCTTGTGTGAGGCACTCGGCGACGACCCGTCCGATCAGGGATCCGAGCGTGGTATGGGTTCCGGCATAGTCCGACCGTGGACCGCTTCCCCGCAGCGCACAGGCGATTACCACGGCGTCGGTCCCCGTGCCGGTTGCGCCGGAGCGACCGGTCCAGCTGGGCACCGCATGATCACGCAGCACTCCGGTCTTGCTCTCCGTCACCACTTGCACCGCACCGACCAGGGCGGGCGCGCCGAGGCAGGCATTGGTGACCACCATCAGATTGATCGTCCCGGCTCGGGGGACAGTGCTGCCAGCTACTTCTCGTGGCGGCGGCTCCCC
>JBEIQG010000146.1:0-9562 GCA_040376625.1 Nitrospira sp.
CCTGTCTCACTGGACCCTGACGAACGCACGTTTCAACGCTTTCAGGTGCTACAACCGCAGATTGCCCGTCGGCATGCCAATTCGATGATTACAAATGTGGTGGGGCATCTACGATTTTTAGAAATGGACCATACCCTGCTGACCGGTGTCGAACTTAGACAGGAAAAGACCGACCGCTTCGCGTTTACTTTTTCCGGAGCTCCACCGATAGACCTCTTTGCCCCCAATTATTCGCTCAGCCCTCTCCCCTTTACGAATGATCTGATCAGTTCACAATCTGATAACAAGACCGCTGCGTTTTATGTCCAGGATCAGGCGACCATTCTGCCCAACCTGAAATTCATGGGCGGCTTGCGATTCGACTATGTCCATCAATCCACTCAACCCGCCGGCGGAAATGAGCAAACTTCAGACGATCACGCCGTCAGTCCCCGCTTGGGCCTTGTCTATCAACCGATCGAACCCTTGTCTTTCTATACGTCGTGGACCAAGGGATTTCAGCCGAGCTCCTTGCTCAACGTGAATCCCAATGGAGACTTGTTCAAGCCGGAGCGCTCCACGCAATACGAAATCGGCATGAAGGCGGTGATGCTCGACAATCGTCTGTCGGCCACCCTCGCCTGGTTTCATCTGACGCGTGAAAACCTGCTCACGCCCAATGCCGATCCGGGATTGGCTGCCTTGGGTTTTTCGGTTCAGACGGGCGAGCAGCGCAGTCAGGGCATTGAATTGGATGTCACCGCCCAGTTGGCGCCGGGATGGAATGTGCTCAGCGGATACGCCTACACGGATGCTGAGGTGACCAAAGATAACGATCTCACATTGGTGGCCAAACGTCTGGCCAATGTGCCGTACAACAAATTCACTCTATGGTCCACGTACTTTTTACAGGATGGCCCATTTAAGGGGTTCGGGCTCGGCGGCGGAATTTTCGCCTTCACCAGCCGCAATTCGTCAATTTTTGAAGGTGGAGTGGAGATGCCCGGCTATGTCCGGGCCGATGCGGCCCTCTATTACAATCACGATTTGAAACCAGGCAGTTGGTTGGGAGCGAAGAATGTGAACGTGGCGCTCAATGTGCGCAACCTTCTCGATCAACGCTATGTCGCGACATCCTACAACGGGTCCTCACAATTCTTCTTCGGAGAGCCTCGGACGGTATTGGCTACCGTCGGATTGCGATTCTGATCGCCGCCCGGCCATGCCCTTGAGGACAATCACGACAGAACCACTCACAAGGAAAACTCATGTACTACTACCTCGCGTCCATCATCATCCTTCTCCTATCCGGCTGCGTCGAAGGCCGATGGGTACATTCTCAACACAGCGCGGAGCAAACCTCACAGGATTGGGAGCAATGCAAGGCGGAAGTGCTCTCAGGACAGGAACATAACAAAGAAACCCTGGCGGGCGACATCAACCTCAGCGGCTGCATGCATGGCAAAGGGTACTCCTACGTGGAAGACGGTCGGCTGCAGACCGGAGCCGACACCTCGCCCCATCGCTGACAGCATCGTTCAGCAGGAAGGGATCAGCACCGCACCGCGACGATCACGCCGTCCCTAGATAACCTGGAACCTTACGACGCCGAGATGTTCAGGTTCGCCGGCTCCCCATTTCCGCCCCTCATCCGGATACGGAGCAGGGTCACCGGAGCAGGAAGGTGGTATTCGTCTGCAGATATGTTAATGAAGACGACGGGCTTGCGAAGCAGTCAGACCTGGGGCATGCCGATCGCCATCGGAGGCATGAGCGCGCGATCGGCCCGCGCTCCGCTCTTCTGGGAGACGGCGTATGGGACGCGCTGTCCTGGATTGCGCTGACAACGCCGCTGCTCGCGACATGGTCGTCCGATTCGTGGCCTTCCCGGAAACGCCGTTCGCCGGCGCGCACCACTATATGGTCTTCATGCGGGGGCAGGAGCCGTTGACGGTCCGTCTCTTGAAACCGTTCCTGATCGATGCGGAGACGGCTCACGTGAACGCCAGCAGGGATCTGCGTTGGTATCTGACGGCATTGCTGCTCTCGCCACCCTTGCACTTCGGCGATTACGGGGGCATCCCGTTGAAGGTCATCTGGGCCCTGCTGGACTCCACCCCTTCCGGCTACGAACAAGACAGCGACCGCCTAACGACCCCTCTCATCCTGGCGCTGAGTTGGGGGAGCGGATGGCCTTGTGCAGGCGGTACCGAGGCGCCATCCGGAGATCTGACGCCGCCGCTTGATCCGATCGGGCCGCCTCGTGCGATAGCCAGTATTGGCATGCCCTGGGAATAAACATGGCCTTTCGCGACGATCCTGGATTACAGTCAGTCCTAGGTCCGCATACCCTACCGTTCATGCGCTACCACGCTAAGAAAGGAGTCGCTCATGAAAGGCTATCTCATTCAGATCGAAGACGCCACGCGCGACAACCAGCATTACCGCCGGGTGCTTTTTAGCGCTCAACATTCACAACTGGTGTTGATGAACCTCAAGCCCGGTGAAGAAATCGGAGAGGAGGTCCACGAGTTGGATCAGTTTATTCGCTTCGAAGAGGGCGAGGGAATTGTGGTTCTGGACGGAGAGAAACATGCGGTGAGCGACGGCTTTGCGGTCGTCATCCCGGCCGGCGTTAGGCACAATGTCATCAATAGCGGGAAATCTTCACCGCTCAAACTGTACAGTCTCTATAGTCCTCCGGAACATAAAGACGGGACCATTCACAAAACGAAGCAGGAAGCCGACGCGGATCACGACCATCATTTTGACGGTCGGACTTCCATGAAATAGGGCTGTTCTCGGGCCACATGCTCGGCGCGCGAGTGAGTAACTCCATGAGCTGACGAGAAACTCGTCGAGCTGCACGAAGGTCTTGTCGAAGGCCGGCCCTGCCCCGCTCTGCAAACCTGCCGGGCAGTTTGAATCGGACTCCTCCCCATCAGCATGCACGGTCAAGTTCATTCAGCCCCTCCCGCCTGATCGAGATGGGTGGCGAGAAACCTCTCCATCTCACGAAAGAACCTCAGGCGATCTTCCTGCCGGCTCAGGCGATGATCGCCGTCGGGCAGTTCGAGATAACGCATGCGGGTAAAACCCGCGTCTTTCAGGGCATCGACCAACTCGCGTGATTGCTCGACGGGAACAGTCCGATCTTCCGCCCCGTGGACGATCAAGAGCGGGGTGCGTATCTTGTCCGCGTGGTTGACTGGAGAGGTAGCCTTCAGCCGATCGCGATCGGACCACCAGGCTCCTAATTGCCGTTCCCAGCCCAATTCGTAGTTGAGATAGGATCGTTTTTCTTTGAGAAAGGCAATGAGATCCGATACACCCGCAAAGCTCACGGCGCAACGAAAGAGCTCCGGTGTCTTGACGACTCCCATCAGTGCCGCATAGCCCCCGTAACTCCCACCCACAATGCAGATGCGTTCAGGATCGGCCATCCCCCGGTCGATCGCGAATTGAGCCGCATCCGTCAGATCGTCCTGCATTTCGAGTCCCCAACGCTTGAATCCCGCCTCGAGGAAGTCTACGCCATAGCCGCTGGACCCCCTGAAATTCACTTGCAGCACGGCCCAGCCGCGACTGACGAGAAACTGGGTCCAATAGTCGAAATCCAGCACGTCTCTGCTGCTTGGTCCACCATGCGGCAACAGAATCAACGGCCCAGGCCGCCATTCCTGCGCCGGGCGAGTCAGATACCCATGCAGAACGGTGCCGTCTCTCGCCTTGAGACTCACCGCCAGGGGTTTGACCAGGTTCTTTGCAACCAGCTTCGGATACTCTTCCACCATCAAAATGAGCCGATTGGGCTCTACCTCGAATAGATACCATTGAGGAGGTTGCGTGGCATGGCTGGAGACGATGATATGCCTGCGGCCATCCTGACTGCTGTCATAGATCCTGTTGATCCGTCCGGGCAAGGCCAGATCGAGCTTCACCTGCAGCTCTTTCGCCTCGGTATTCCAATAGATGTCGGCGGATTCATCTTGGCGACTGCGGATACCGACCACTTGTTTGAGCCAGGACGAATAGATGAGGCCACCCCCGATGTCGTATAGGGCGTGTGATGCGAGTAATGTAGGTGGAAGGTGTGGTTGAGAAATGTTGATACTGAAGACTGCGCTTCTTCCATCGAGAAGGTCCTCTACGAACAATATGTTCGGATCCTCGTCAAAGCCCAGGGGAGTCATGCCCCGCTCACGCAATGCGTCATACTTCCTCAGCGTCCGCCAGCGATCCTGGCCCACCGGTTTGACCAGGATGTGGACGATCGTTCCTTCAACGGCCGTTCCCAACCGCACGACACCCTGCCGGTCGGCCATCCAATTCCGAATCCCATAGGTGCTTCCCTCGATCAACTCCCGGCGTCCGTCGTACACATCCAGTTTGTAAACATCGGGATACAGGACGGTCTTCAGATCCAGTGCGATGAGCACGGATCGGCTGTCACCAGGAATTCTTCCGATCACCCTGTCCTGAAGCTGCGGAATATGTTCTCGACTGAGGCCGCGAGTGTCTCCGGACGGCATCACCAAATCCGCCTTGAGTTCGGACCCGTCGCGATTGACAGCTAGGAGACGTGTTTGTGTCCATCTGAACGGGCCTCCCAAACCATAGACCACATCCGCAACGACGACCCCGATGATGAGCCGCTCGTCATTCACCCACTGAAACCATCTGAGTGAGTATTGTTTGTTGTCGCTCTCAAGGAGCAGGCGGCGAGATTTTCCGTCATGGGTCGTCGTGACCAAGTAGGTTTTGTCGTCGATATTCTGGAGAAAGGCCATATACGTTCCGGAGGGAGACAAGGCCATGGTCTCAACCTGAGGGAGAGAAGCAAATGCCGTGAGCGGAATCCGACCGGGTGACCTCTCATTCATGCCGGCGGGCGATGGGTCTGAACTCTGCCGCTCTACCGTCGCGCAGCCGCCGATGAGCGCGACCGTCATTGTCCACACCGTCAATAGCGCCAGGCGAGACACGGCACTGACAGTCCTGCCGAGAATTGGCATTGAAGGCTGTAGCGGAACGGCGATCCCGATGGAAAACGGACAACCAGGCATATCGCACCCTCATCAAATCGAGTGAAAAACCCTGAGCACGAAGCAGAACCAAGTGTAGGAAGGGACTAAAAAACGGTCAATATATCGATCGAATCCTGCGGGCACAAAGGTAGGCCACGAGCTCATCTACCATCGACTCCAATCTTTCCGCGACACAAATATCTCCATATTTCAATGAGTTAAATTTTATTGCATTTGTGGGTGTTGAACGTACCGGTTCATACGTCTTTAGTAACGATGTGCTACGCGCTGGAGTTTCGTCCTGCATGGGCACCGGCAGAGCCTGATCGGAGTAACCAGAAAGGATCCATTCCAATGGAGGGACTGAAGCATCTGATCGACTACGGCATCATCGGCCTCCTGATCGCCCTGAGTCTTTGGGCGGTCGCCGTGGCGACGGAACGATGGTTGTACTTTCGACGTGTGGATGTCAGACGCTTTCACAACGAACAGGAATTCGAGGTGGCATTAACGAAACACCTGGTCGTGATCGGCACCGTCGCCGCCAACGCCCCCTACATCGGCCTGCTCGGGACCGTGCTCGGCATCATGCTGACCTTCCACAGCATGGGCACCTCAGGCACCATGGCGGTCCAATCAATCATGGTCGGGCTCAGCCTCGCCCTCAAGGCCACGGCGGTCGGGCTGCTCGTCGCGATTCCCTGCGTCGTCCTCAACAACGTGCTTCGTCGGCGGGTCACAGAACTCCTCACCCAATTCAAGGTTCAACATGGGACGTGACATCGACCAAATCAATGTCATCCCTCTGGTAGACGTCATGCTGGTCCTCCTGGTGATTGTCCTGACCACGGCGACCTTCATCACGACCGGCCAGGTGCCCGTCGAACTGGCCAAGGCCAAGGAGTCCGGAGACCGCAAGGATGTCCCGCTTGTCATTACCCTGACGGCAGAAGGCTCGCTCTTCATGAACGACCAGCCGGTACCGCCGGAGGGCCTCCAAATCATTCTCAATCCCCATCCGCGCGAATCTTCCGTGCTGGTGCGCGCCGACCGGGTGACCGTGCTTGATCGATTCGTGGCCGTGGTCGATGAAATTCGTGGTCTTGGATTTCATCAGGTCAACTTGGAGGTGGTACGTTCATGAACCTGGCCGCGCCGTGGGATGGGTCCTCGCGTCAACGTTCTTCCCTCTGCTGGGCGTTCTCCATGACGACACACGGCCTCCTCGTGGGTCTGGCCATGGTTTTGGTCACGGAATTACCTCCTCCGCCTCCACCCACCTTCAGATGGGATGTGGCGGTGGTGCAGTCTCCGCCTCCTGCGGCTGAACCGGCTCCTCCGCCTCCCGTCGAAACGCCGCCACCGCCCACACCGCAGCCGGCCACGCCGCCCACACCCAAGCAAGTCCGACCGGTGAAGGCCCAGCCCGTAGTCCGCCCCGTCAAGGCGATTCCCGAGGTGCAGCCGGTTCAACAAGTGCAGCAGGTTCAACAGATGCAACCGGTCCAGGAGAGCATGCCCGTGCAAACCGCTCAGGCGATTCAACAGGTCATTCAGGCGGTCCAGGAGCCGGTAGAGACTGTGGTTGAACCGGTGCAAGCCATGATGCGGACTGAAGCCGCCGTCGAGCAGGTCGCCGTCGTGGAACAACAGACTCCGGCTGTCCAGCAAACGCCCACCGCAGCGCCGGTGATGCGCCAGGCCGAACCCGTGACGCAGTTGGCCACCGTCGTGAGCGACGCCCCCGCGGTCGAAGCGGCACCCGCACCCGTAGAGGCTCCACAACAGGTGGAACAGGCGATCATTCAACGGCCGGTAGAAACGGTGCAGCACCGCGTCGTTCAGAAGCGGACGGTGCAATCGCGCCCGGAAGAGCGTCCCGATTACGGCTGGCTGTCTCAGGCGCTCTGGTCCTCAGTCGATCAACGCAAGCGCTACCCGGCTGAAGCTAAACGGAACCATTGGCAAGGGCGTGTCATCCTGCGCTTGACGCTTGAACAACGGGGAGCCGCCGTCCATCTGCTCGATCTGGTACTGGAAGAAAGTTCCGGACACACCGTCCTGGATCGACACACTCTTGATATGGTGCGAAACGCTTTTCCCATGCAGGTCAAACATCAACTCGCGCAGTCCAAATTACAGGTAGATTTACCTTTCTCATACCATATGGAATAGCTGCCAGGCCTGACTGATCAATCGGAGGAACTTATGTTGTCACACCGTCATACCTTACGATCTACCGTCGTCGCTGTCGTCGCCATCACCGCACTGATCTGCGGCACTGCACCCCGGGTTTCCGCCCAGCAGAACGGCGACAAACCGTTTCACGCCCTCGTAACCGATGCGAAAGACATGCAAACCGACTTGAAGAATGTGTTGTTCTATTGGGAAGAGAAGGTCAGCGAGACGTCCTTCATCCCCCATGAGTTGAAGCACCTGCCCGTGAAACGCGGAACGGCAACGGTCAACATCAAGTTCGATGGCGTCAAACAGGTCGAGGTGACTCCCGGAGCGGACAAGGGCCTACCGACACTCCACATCACCCTGGCGAACGGCAAGACGGGAGACTTTCCCCTGGCAATCGACGGCAGCTTCAAAGGCGATTCGGATTTCGGCCAGGTCGAGTTGCCGGTCCATGGCCTCAAGAAGCTCGAGTTTAAGTAAACAGCCCCAGGGCTCGTTCCCGATCGGTAGCTCGTGCTTGGCGTATGGCTACTAATCGAGAGTGAGCGTCATTGCTTGTCGCAATACTCGACCGGTCATAGGCACTGAGCCTCCCACGAGGTTCGTTTAACGATGCTCGTTTCACGCTGTAGGAGTCAGGACCAGCACCACCGCTCATGACGCCTCGTCGTACCACCTACCTCGTTGTCTTCACGCTGCTCGCACTTCCGGCGATGCTCGCCGTGAAATGGACCGTGCTGACTCCGGTTCCTGCCTCTGAAGTGAACGGCAACCTGCCGGCCGGTACGGCCGTTGTACTCGCCCCGGTCAGCACCGAGTCGATCCGGCATACGATCAAAGCCGTCGGTACCTTGCGGGCCAATGAAAGTATCATGATCCGTCCTGAAATCGCGGGACGAATCCGCCAGGTCTGGTTTCAAGAGGGTCAGGTGGTGGAAAAGGACCAGCTGCTCATCGAAATGGACGATTCGGAACTTCAGGCGGAACTGGCTCAAGCCGCGGCACAGCTCAAAGTCAGCCGCCTCACCTACGAACGGCTTAAACGGCTGGACCTGGACGGCAAGCGGTACGTCACCAAACAGCAACTCGATGAAGTGGCCGGCGCCCTTCAAGTCTCTCAAGCCAACCATGCGCTCTATGCGACCAGACTGGCGAAGACGAAAATACGAGTCCCCTTCACCGGCGTGACCGGCATTCGACGCGTTTCCCCTGGAGACTTCGTCGGCGTCGGCCGGGATCTCGTCAACCTGGAGGATCTCGACACCTTGAAGATCGACTTCAAGGTTCCGGAGACCATGCTACGCCATCTGGCTCCTGGTCAGTCCATCGACCTGACGACTGATGCCTATCCGGGAGAGACATTTCACGGCACGGTCTACGTGATCGACCCTCAGGTCGACATGAGCACGAGGTCCGTACAGGTGCGTGCGAGAATTCCGAATCCACAACAGCGGCTCAGACCGGGCATGTTCGCTCAGGTGCTCCTCACGTTCGGCCAGGAAGACCGAGCGTTTCTGATTCCGGAGGAGGCCGTCATGCCGAAACAGGACAGGACCTACGTCTATGTTACCCAGGACGGAACCGCGCAGCAGCGAGAGGTCACGCTGGGCACCCGCACCAGGGGCTTTGTACAAGTGCTGGACGGGCTGACGGATCAGGATACGGTGGTCCGGCTCGGCCATCACAAGCTGCAGAATGGCGACCCGATTTTGACCCTCTCGTCGTCGCCTCACTAACGACAACCCTTCGGATGTCCCATGAGACTCTCGGCCCTCTCCATCGAGCGACCCGTCCTCGCCGCTGTGGCGACGCTCCTGCTCATGCTCTTCGGACTGCTCTCCTATTCACGCTTGCCGGTTCGCGAATACCCCGACACGACCTTTCCGATCGTCTCGGTCATGACCGTCTATCCGAGCGCCGACGCCCAACTGGTGGAGACGGATATTACCTCGGTGCTGGAAGATGCGCTCAGCGGCGTCGAGGGGCTCCGCACGTTGCGTTCGACCAGTCGCGAAGGTTTGTCGACCATCGGCCTCGAATTCGCGTTGACGCGTAATCTGGACGCGGCAGCCAACGATGTGCGCGACCGCGTGACACGAGTACAATATCTGCTTCCGCAGGGCATCGAAGCACCCCTGGTCATGAAGGAGGACAGCGAGGCCGACGGCATCATGTGGCTGGCGCTGATCAGCGATCGGCATACCGAACTGGAAATGACCGACTTTGCCGAGCGGCAGCTCAAGGATCGACTCGCGCCCCTGCCCGGCGTCTCCAGCGTCATGCTCGATGGAGGTCGCCGGTATGCGATGCGGATCTGGCTGGATCCCGACCGACTCGCCTCGCGGTTCCTCACCGTGCAGGACGTCGAGGAC
>JBEIQG010000301.1:0-2637 GCA_040376625.1 Nitrospira sp.
AGTCAGGCCCAAGGGCGCGGCCATGCGATGTTGAGTGGATTCGATCCATCGTGGAGCAGTGCAAGGCGGTGGGAGTGCCGGTGTTTGTTAAACAACTTGGCGCATCCGTCCGCATGTCCTTCGACGAGTGGAACGATCTGACCGAGGGGGGAATCGTCGGCAGCCCGAAGTTCTCGGCTGAATTGCCTGGAGGCGATTTCGGGATCTGGACGCCGAGCGATAAAAAGGGTGGCGATCCCGAGGAGTGGCCGGCGGATCTGCGCGTCAGGGAGTTTCCGGAGGTGGGTTGAGAGTGAACTGGGGGCAGTTCTCCGCTGTGACTCGGAAGGGAAATCGCACGCTATTCCTGGTTTGCAGACTTTTGTAAACTGCTGTGGTGACATCGAATCTCAACCATGATGGCGGCGACCAGTGAATAAGTTGGCGGACTATGTAAACACGGCCGAGGCGGCAGAAATGCCTGCAGAATCATGGTTCTCGCTCTGCAAAGGGACGACCGTTGGTGCCACAATTACAGATTCGAGCAAGCACTCTGTTGAGATCGTCCGCCAGGTCTGCATCTACACTGTCACCAAGCCCGGCTCTGACAATGTCGGCAACCGCACTCAGTCGGGCTTACCTGAAAGGACGAGTAAATGCTCGTGGCGCCACCCGTGACGAACCCCCGCCAGCGCATAATCGACCACGGCGAGGTATTCACTCCTCCTGACCTCGTAAACGACATGCTCGACCTCGTTTCCCATGAGTGCGAGCGGATCGATTCGCGCTTCCTCGAACCGGCTTGCGGAGACGGCAACTTTTTGGTCGAAGTGCTGCGGCGAAAGCTGCTGACAGTCGACAAAAGGCACGCCCGCAATCGCGAGAACTGGAAAAGGGACGCGATCCTTTCCGTGTGCAGTATCTACGGCATTGACCTGATGCCAGACAACATCACAGCCTGCCGTAATCGCCTCTTGAATATGGTTGGCTGCAACTACGCCGCGCGGTTCAACTCCCCGCTCCCCGAACCTGACGCCAGCGCCGTTACCTACATCCTTTCCCAGAATATCGTGCAGGGCGATGCGCTTCACATGCGTACGGCAGAGAACAGCCCGATTATCTTCCCTGAATGGTCACCTTTAGGCAGGGCTCGCCTTAAGCGCCGCGACTATGCCTTTGACGAACTCGCCGGGCAGAACGACTTCGTGCTATCGTCCCATGAGAACGATCTAGGCCTTAGAGTCTTCCCTCCCCCCAAACCGGTCGCCGACTATCCACCTTGTCACTACCTCAAGGTCGCCCAGCAGGCGGAGGACCGTCGATGATTCTCTCAGGCCATAATCCCGATATCCTCACCTGCCTCGCCAACCTCTCCGCCGACGAGGTCTTTACCCCGCCCAAATTGGCTATGGCGATGCTCGACATCTTGCCACAGGATCTGTTCCGACGTCCCGACACGACTTTCCTCGACCCAGTCTGCAAGTCCGGCGTCTTCCTGCGCGAGATCGCTCGTCGGCTCAACGACGGTTTGCAGGACCAAATGCCCGATCAGCAGGCCCGCATCAACCACATCCTCACCAAACAAGTCTTCGGGCTGGCGACCAGCGAGTTGACAGCGTTGCTCAGTCGGCGCAGCGTCTATTGCTCGAAGAAGGCCGACGGCAAATTCAGTATCGCCACCACATTTACTAATCCGGACGGTAACATTCGTCTCCCTAAGGCCGCGCATACCTGGAATTCAGGAGGCAAGTGCGAATCGTGCGGGGCCAACCAGGGCGAGTACGACCGCGACGTGGCATTCGAATCCTACGCCTACCCATTCATCCACGGCATCGACCCGACGGAGGTATTTAACGTGAAGTTTGACGTAATTGTTGGCAACCCGCCATATCAGCTCAGCGATGGGGGATTCGGAAAAAGCGCGTCGCCGATTTATCACCAGTTTGTGATGCAGGCGAAGAAGCTCGAACCGAAATATCTTGTGATGATTACGCCTTCTCGCTGGTTCGGCGGCGGAAAGGGGCTAGATAAGTTTCGTAGTTCGATGCTGAATGACCGTCGTATTTCCCACCTTTTTGACTTCCCAAAACTGTACGACGTATTTCCCGGCGTGAAGATTCGGGGAGGCGTGTCGTACTTCTTGTGGAACCGCGACTACGATGGAATGTGTGCTGTGCAAACAATGTGGGACGGCTTACCACTTGGGGCGCCGATGACGCGCAGATTGAATGCCTATGATGTTTTCGTCCGCCGCAACGAGGCGATGCCCATTCTAAAGAAGGTCCGTTCTTATCGCGTCAATGGTGAACCTGAGCCGACGTTGGAGCGACGGGTATCTAGCAGGAAACCTTTTGGGTTTCCCACAAACTACCACGGTGTCGCATCTCCTAAAGGGCTCAAACAGGCCGTTAAGCTCCACGGCTCGCAACGAATCACGTGGATAGAACGGTCCGAGATTCAGGTGAACCCCGAGTGGATCGACCAGTGGAAAGTCTTGCTTACACGTCTTCAAGGCACCAGCGCTGCGGTCGAGACACAATTCGTGAGCAAACCCATCATTGCTGCGCCTGGAGAAGCCTGCTCAGAGACCTATTTGGTCGCCGGGAGTTTTTTGAGAAAAGTTGAGGCCGAGAATTACGCCGCATACCTACGTACACG
>JBEIQG010000169.1:0-8239 GCA_040376625.1 Nitrospira sp.
CCAAGGCTGCTCGTTGCTCGACGACGGTGCCCACCTGGCCGCCTCAAACAGGCTCTGCAGCTTGTCCGCTTCCACCATCTGGTCCGCAAACGCACGCGGACTCCAGCGTCGCGCGAGCAAGTCATGAATGGGATGTGCTGAGTCTGCAGGCTTTTCCATGATCTGGTCCTTTGCTTCAAGAGGTTTCATCCTATTCATACCGAGGACGCGGGCAGGATTTCCGGCGCCGACCCGGTCCCGCGTCGCCCGCCTAGGACCTGTCTATGGACGGCATGGCGCAGTTCCTCCGCCAGACTGTGGCCCCTTTCGCTTCTTTCGACCATACGCGCTCCGCACAGGGGCATAGCCTACCCGCAAACGTTCAGCCACAAGACGTTCCGTCATCGCGGCTCCGTTTCAGGCGGGAGGGGTTGTTGCGAAACACGGCCCTTCAAACCGCCGAATGAACGCACGAGCACGAAAAACAGCGGCACAAAGAATACAGCAAGAAACGTCGCGGCCAGCATGCCGCCGAACACTCCGGTGCCGATGGAATGGCGACTGGCCGCGCCGGCCCCTCGCGCGATCACAAGGGGAACGACGCCAAGAATAAATGCCATTGAGGTCATGATGATCGGCCGGAACCGTAGTTTGGCCGCTTCCATGGCCGCCTCCGTCAGCGACAAACCATGCTCGTATCGCTGATTGGCGAATTCCACGATCAGGATGGCGTTCTTCGCCGCGAGGCCGATCAGCGTCACCAACCCGATCTGGAAGTAAATGTCGTTAGTCATGTCCACGAGCCATACGGCAACCAGGGCCCCAAAGACCCCGAACGGCACGGCAAGAATGACTGCGAAGGGCACGGCCCAGCTCTCGTACTGCGCGGCCAGCACGAGGAAGACCATGAGCAGGCCGAACCCGAACGCCGCAACCGATTGGTTGCCGGCCTTGCGCTCCTGATACGAAATACCGCTCCAATCGAGGTCGAACCCCTGAGGAATCAACACCTCCTGGGCGGCCCGCTGCAACGCATCCAGCGCTTCCCCTGAACTGTAGCCGGGCGCAGCCGAGCCCAAGACAAGCGCCGTATTGAATCCGTTAAAATGGGTCACAGGATCGGGACCGCTGCCGTAGCTCGTCGAGACCACCGTATCAAGCGGAATCATCGTCGGACCTTGCCCGTTATTCAACGCACGCACGTAGATCTTGCTGATATCGGCAGGCGTCGATCGGTACTGCGGCTCCGCCTCGGTTTGGACGCGATATACGCGACCGAACTTCACGAAGTCATTGATGTAGAAATTTCCAAAATAGGCTTGGAGCGTGTCGAACACTTCCGAAATCGGCACACCCAGCGCCTTGGCTCGCTCACGGTTGATTTTGGCGCGCACGCGCGGAGCGGTCACGCGAAAACTGGTGTTGGCGGCGCCAATAGCAGGATCCTGTCTCGCCTTGGCGACGAACTCTTGAGCCGCCGCCGCAAACCTCTTGAAATCGCCGCCGGTCGGATCCTGTATTTGTACGGAAAAACCGCCGGTCGCGCCCAGACCACGAATGGAAGGGGCGTTGAAGGCCAAGACCAGCCCCTCCGGAATCTTGGCGAACTCCCGGAAGGCCGCCGCGATGATGGATTTCACGTGGTTCTGCTGGCCGGCTCGCTCATCCCAATGTTTCAAGGGAGCAAACATGGTGGCCGTATTGGTGCCGCGGGTATTGAACACAAAATTCTGTCCGGACAGGGTCTGAGTTCCGTACACGGCTGGAATGGATTGATAATAATTTTCGACCTTCTCGAGCACCGCATCGGTCCGCTTTTTGGAAGCGCCATCAGGCAGTTGGACGATCGTAATGAAGTAGCCTTGGTCCTCATCAGGCAAGAATGCCATGGGAACGGTTCGAAACAGAGAGGCTGCAATAGCGAGCACCGCTCCGAATATGAGCAGCGAGAACAGGCTATGCCTGAGGGTGAGCCCCACCACCTTTCCGTAACGCAGCAGGATCCACTCGAAACAGCGGTTGAAGAGTCCGAAGAAGCCTCGGTGATGACCATGGTTCGGCTTGAGCACGAGCGCGCAGAGGGCTGGGCTGAGTGTCAAAGCCACGAAACCGGAAATCGTGACGGACACCGCGATCGTAATGGCGAATTGCTTGTACAATTGACCGGTGATGCCGCCTAAGAACCCCACCGGCACGAATACGGCGCACAATACCAAGACGATTGCGATGACCGGTCCGGTCACCTCGCCCATGGCTTTTTTCGCCGCCTCCCTCGGCGAAAGCCCGTCGGCCATATGGCGCTCCACATTTTCGACGACCACGATGGCGTCGTCCACCACGATACCGATGGCCAGCACCAATCCGAACAGAGTCAGCGTGTTGATCGAAAACCCCAGCGATTCCATCCCGGCGAACGTACCGATGAGCGACACCGGCACCGCCACGGCAGGAATCAAGGTCGCGCGCCAACTCTGAAGGAAGAGATAGACCACCAGAAGCACCAGGATCATCGCATCGCGCAACGTCGCCACGACTTCCTTGATGGAGACCTCGACGAACCGCGTAGTGTCGTAGGGAATATCGTAGGTCACGCCGGACGGAAAGACCTTGGCGAGCCCCTCCATCTCCTGTCGCATCCGTTTCACCGTATCGAGCGCGTTGGCGCCGGGGGAGAGAAACGTGATGAGCAGGGCGGTCGGTTTATGGTTGTACCGGCCTTCGAGGACATAGGACTGGGCCCCCAACTCAATCCGCGCCACGTCCTTGAGGCGGACCGTCGATCCGTTCGGCATGGCCCGCACAATCATCTCCTCGAATTCACGGACATCCGACATCCGCCCCTCGGTAATCAGCGGCAAAGTGAGCTCGGTCCCGTTCGGCGTCGGTTCTCGTCCGATTGTCCCGGCGGGGAAGTCCCGGTTCTGCTCCCGTACCACCGTGGCAATGTCCGTCGGCGTCAGACTCAACTGCGCCATGCGCACCGGATTCAGGATCACCCGCATGCTGTAGTTCTGTTGTCCGAAGACCGTCGCATCACCCACGCCGGGCAGCCGTTTGATGTTGTCGATAATGCGCAGAATGGCAAAGTTTGAGAGGAAGAAGGCATCGTGCTGCGGATCGGTGGACTGCAGCACCATAACGGCGAGCAGGTCCGGAGACATCTTCTTGACCGTGATTCCCTGCCGGATAACTTCCGGCGGCAGCTGCGGCTCGGCCAGCTTTTGACGGTTCTGCGTCTGGACCTGCGCGATATCGACGTTGGTGCCGATCTCGAAGGTGAGTCGGATGGTCAGATGACCGTCATTGGTGCTCGTGGAATCAAAATAGAGCAGATTGTCGATGCCCGGCAGCTGCAGTTCGATCGGCCGGGCCACGGATTCCGCGACGACCTCCGCGCTGGCGCCGGGATAGTCGGCTTCGATTTGTACCATGGGTGGAGTGATCGGGGGGAACTGTGCGATGGGCAGGGCCTGCATCGCCACCAGCCCGACCACCACAATGATGATCGACAATACCGATGCGAAGATCGGCCGGTCGATGAAGAAAGTCGGACTCATTTGAATCCCTCTGATGGGGCGGCGGTCGGCACCGTCTTTCCGGCAGATGGAGGCGGGACCATCACAGGTGTTACCTGCCCACCCGGCATCGCACGTTGAAACCCATCGACCACCACCCGCTCGCCGGCCTTCAAGCCCTCTTCGATCATCCACTCGTCACCCTGCCACAGGGTCGCCTTCACATCGCGAAGCTCCACCTTGTCTCCTTCGCCGACCACATAGACGACCGAACCTTTGGCCCCCTGCTGGACGGCTCGTTGCGGCACGAGGATGGCGTTGAGCTTCGAGACCCCGTGAAACTTGACCGTGACGAACTGGCCCGGCATCAGCACACGATCGGGGTTGGGAAAGACCACCCGCGCCTGGCGCGATCCGGTCTCGGCCCGCAGGCCCACATCGGCGAAATCCAAGATGCCTTCATGCGGATAGGTCGTCCCATCCACGAAGGTGATGATGCCCGTCAACTTATAGATCCCCGGATGCTCGATGCGCTTGGTGATGGTGTCCCGCCGGCGCTTGAGCAGGAAACTCTCCGGGGCGCTGACGATGACGTACATCGGATTCATCTGATGGATCACCGTCAGCAGGTCCGTCTGAGCGGTGACCAGCCGTCCTTCGTAATACCGGGTCCGTTCGATCAGGCCGTTGATGGGTGCGGTAATGAGCGTGTTGTCGAGATCGAACCGGGCTTTTACCACATCTCCCCGCGCAGCCTCGATCGACGCCTTTGCCGACAGTTCTTCCGCCACCGCATCATCCATATCCTTCTGGCTGACGGCCTGTTCGGACAAAAGAGGCTTTACTCGCGCGAGATTCTGGCGAGCCTGCACGAGCCTCGCCTGCGCTTGGGACACCCTGGCTTTGGCGCTGATGTAGGCGGCTTGAAAGGGGACCGGATCGATGCGATAGAGAGGATCACCCTCACGAACGTCGCGCCCCTCGGAAAACAGGCGCTCTTTCATGATGCCTGTCACCTGGGATCGAATTTCGACAATACGGGACGCCTCCGTTTGCCCGATGAATTCCGGCTCATCCGGCACCGTCCGTTGAGTCACTTCGATGACTTGCACTTCGGGGTTCGCACGTGCGGGAGCAGAAGCCGATTCCTGCTTACACCCCGACCATCCGACTTGGATCGAGAGGAGCAATCCGATCAGCGATGTCATCGCGGCTTTGTTGATCCTGGGCATCGTTCGAGTCCCGCCATCATGAACCTTTGTGCTGTCCGCCGGGCAGTCGACAGCCGCGGAACGATTATCGGGTAGATTCCGCGAACCGGAAATGGAAAGCAATTCAGTCCTCGACAGCAATGGGTAGAAGACCCTGTTGTTTTCCTGGGCGGCTGGCACGATGACACAGGAATCCGGCGGCAGCTTCTACCCAGGGACCTCGCGCACGCCACTCCGGCAAAGCCGACTCGATGATGAATCGCGCCTGCGCACCCTCACGGGGCAGCCGAAGGCCTTCTGGAAATCGAATCCCACCTACCGCGACCTACGGGCTTCGGGTCAGCGGCCGGTGGGCCACGCACTCGATGCATTCATCTTCGTGCCGTTCTTACGTTGACTGAGGCTGTGCGATCCGGACTCCCACCTCGTCCAGGTGGCGCAACAAATCCGTCGGATCGTCATACGTGCGAAAGGCGCCTGCCCGTTCCAGCTCCTCCCGGCCGTAGCCCCCTGACAGCAGACCGACGCCGAGCGCCGAAGCCCGGCGGGCCGCCAACAGGTCCCAGACGCTGTCACCGACCACCATGCACCTGGCGATCGGAACGTGGAGCTGCTCGGCAGCCGCCAGAAATAAATCAGGATCCGGCTTCGCCCGCTTGACTTGATCGCGAGTCACCACCGGCGTTCCGGCAGGAAACTTCAGCAGCTTCAAGGTATGTTGCGCGCTCTGCAGGCGCCCGCTGGTGGCGATCGCAAAGGGCACGTGAGCCGCAGCCAATGTATCCAAGAGTTCTTGCGCTCCCGGCAGCACCCGAAGTGACGCGGCCTGTTTGGCGTAGACCTCGGCATGCACCCGCTGGATGCGTTCCGCTTCTTCCTTTGAAACCGGCCGTCCGGTTTCCCGCCAGAGCGCATGCAGCATGAGACCTCCGCTCATGCCGATCTGGCGGTGAATTCTCCACACCGGCAGTTCAATACCAGCAGCCTGCGTGGCTTCACGCCAGGCCAATACATGTTGGTAGACGCTATCCACCAGCGTGCCGTCCAGGTCGAAGAGAAAGGCGACTGAATCAAGATCCTGTGCTGCCATTGACTCTACCCTTCCAAGGTCGCGGTCATCGTGATCGTGGTGTTGAGGAGCCGTGAAATCGGGCAACCGGCCTTGGCGGCCTCCGTCGCCTTGTTCCACGCAGCAGGGTCCGCTCTCGGCACCTTGCCCTTCACCTCCAAATGGACACCGGTGACGGTCCATCCCGCCTCCAGCTTCTCCATCGTGACGGTGGCGGTGGTCGCCAGGTGCTCCGCGACCAAATCGGCTGCACCCAACTGTCCGGAGAGCGCCATCGTAAAACAACCGGCGTGGGCCGCCGCGATCAGTTCTTCCGGGTTCGTCCCTTTGCCATTCTCGAATCTGGTGCTGAACGAATAGGACGTCTGGCTCAGGACACCACTGTCCGTCGACACCGTGCCTTTGCCGGTCTTCAAATCGCCCTGCCATTGTGCTGATGCGTGACGCTTCATGCGATCCTCCTATCATGAGACATTGACGCTACCGACCTGGCCGATGAGATCACCGCTTCGATTCCCGCCATGCGCCCCAGCCTGACCCTGCCCGCTCGGCGACGTACAGATGTGCCGAGGTAATCTCCCGAGTCGGCCCATGGCCTAACTGAATGGTCATTGGTTCGCCGGCCCGGAGATCGACGGTCACCTGATCCGGCTCGCCGTGGATCGTCACAGAGAGGTGCCGACCTCTCCATTGCAGAGGGAACGACAACCGATCCCAATTCGATGGAAGGTGCGGGTCGACGACCAACCCGTCTTCTCGAAGCCTGACACCCCCCATGCCGAAGACGGCGGCCTGCCAGAGCCCTCCGAGAGTGGCAATGTGAACTCCTCCCGCCGCCTTACCCCTGTGAGGAGAAAGATCGACCGACGAAGCGTCCCGGAAGTATTGCGCGGCCATGTCCGCATCGCCGAGCCGGGCGCTCACAACGGCATGAAGGGCAGGACTTAGGGAGCTGCCGTGCGCGGTACGAGGTTCATAATAACGAAAGTTCGCCTCATGGACTGCGGGCGGGAATCGTTCCCAGAGAAGCGCGCTCAGCGCGACCACGTCCGCCTGCTTGACTACTTTGGACTTCTGCGTCTTGTCGCGGCCGAGCGTCACATCGATGGGAACAGACAAAGGACGGTACGTCTGGAGATCGAGTTCCTCCAGTTGATAAAAGCCCGCAAATTGCTCGAACAGATTGGTCCGTCGATCAAATCCGGTCGTCATCAGCTCAGCGGTTCGACGCCAGGAATCCGGTTCATCGGCCTTGACCTGCAAGCGTTCGCATATGATGGGCCAGACGTCTGAACCGCGGGAGCGGAGCCAATCGACCGTATCCGCGGCCCGCTCCAAATTCCATTGCGCCATGACGTTAGTGTACGCATTGTCATCCACAGCCTCATGGTATTCGTCCGGCCCGATAACCGTTCGGATGTGATATTGCCCATCCGGTTCTACCCTTCCGCGGGTTGCCCAGAATCGCGCGGTCTCGATGAGAATATCCGCACCAGCCGTGATGAAGAAGGTCTCATCCCCCGTCGCCTGCCAGTATTGCCAGACTGCATAGGCGATATCGGCGCTGATATGGTGCTCCTGTATCCCCGTGAGCACTTGAACCACCTGGCCGTTTGGAGCGATGAGCGTCTCCGGCGTGACATCGTCTCCCGTATCGGCGGACTCCCAGGCATACAGGGCTCCCCGATATCCCAGCCGCCGCGCTCTGTCGCGGGCCGCCGGAAGCGTATGAAAACGGTAGAGCAGGAGGGCCAATGCCGCCGGAGGATGGGTCAAGGTGTAAAACGGCAACAGATAGATTTCTGTATCCCAGAAGACGTGGCCCTTGTAGGTATGGCCGGTGAGAGACCTGGCTCCGATGGACACATACTCGTCCTTCGGATTCACGGCGCTGTTGAGATGATAGAGAGCGAACCGAAGCGCGCGCTGTGCCATCTCATCGCCGGCCACTTCTACTTCGCTGGCGCGCCAACGGTCCTCCCACGCTTCCGCATGTCGCAGAATGTGGGCGTCCAGTTCCGCCTCGGAGACTCGACGAAGATGTTCTCCGGCCGCAACAGCGGGATCCCGTGCCTCGCGGGATGCATAGACCACGACAGAGCGATCGAACCGAGCCGTCTCCTCCCTTCGGGCCTGCCACGTCCACTGTTCGGCATATCCTTCGACCGGGCCGTTACCTTCTCCTTCTTGTCCGTTCTCATGTCGCAGCTTGACGGCAGAAGCCATGACGATCCGGGTGCCCCTGGTTGTTTGCCCGACGAGCAGCGCGGTGTCGCCCTCCACCTTGGACGACCATTGTGTGCCAGGCTGATGTGCCTGCATCACAGATTCGATCGAGATGTTTCCGGCAAAATTCTCCGGCGTGATCGTGAAGGACTGGAGCAGCAGGTGTCGATCGTGAAGACATACGGCACGCAGAGAGGTAAGAGCCGTCACTCGGCCCTGACTATCCTGGTACCGCCAGC
>JBEIQG010000125.1:0-11013 GCA_040376625.1 Nitrospira sp.
GACACATAGGCTTGCTGTTGATCCGAACTCAGCCGGGCGACCCCTTCCTGATAGAACCCTTTCGACTTGCGCAGGTTCTCCTCGTTGGCACACCCGCTGAACACACACAAGCCCAGGAGCACCATCGCCCAGCGCAACCCCTTGCCGACTGGATCGGTGTGCGTGGGGTGATCATGCTCGTGATGAGTTGTCATCATGCCTCAATGTCCTCAAAGTGAGTGAGACGCTTGAATTCTTTGAAACGCGCTTCAATCTCTTTGTAATCCAGGATCCTCAATCGGTCAAGGCTAAAGGCTTCTACTGTAAATGAGGCCATGACGCTGCCGAAGATGATGGCGTGCCGCATCGCCTCGTGGGATCGGTTTCCGGTCGCTGCCAGATAGCCGAGAAATCCTCCGGCAAACGTATCGCCCGCACCGGTGGGATCTTTCACATCGTCCAGCGGGAAGGCCGGAGCCCCGAAGACTTGCTTGTCGTTGAACATCAGGACGCCGTATTCACCGCGTTTGACGATCAGATGCTTGGGGCCCCGTGCGAGGATCTTCTTGGCGACCTTGACGAGATTCGTGTCATCTCCCAGCGCCCGGGCTTCGCCGTCGTTGATGATGAGAATGTCGATGTGTTGCAGCACATTCCACAGCGCATCACGTTTGCCGTTGATCCAGAAGTTCATCGTATCGCAGGCGACCAGGGCAGGACGCTTCACCTGCTGCAGGACATCCAGTTGCAAATTCGGGTCGATGTTTCCCAGGAACAAGACATCCGGAGAGCTGTATTGAGCGGGGATCTTGGGACGAAACGTCTCGAACACATTCAGGCGGGTATCGAGAGTCTGCGCTTCGTTCAATTGGTGCGAATAGGCGCCCTTCCAACGAAACGTGGCACCTGGTCGCCGTTCCAGGCCAGCCAAATCGATCTTCCGGCTCTTAAGGAACGCCACGTGCTGCTCCGGAAAATCCTCGCCGACGACCGCAATCAGATCAACCGAGGTGAAATAACTCGCCGCCGTTGAAAAATACGTCGCCGATCCCCCGAGCACTTCAGTGACCTCACCGAACGGCGTTTTGACGGTATCAAGCGCCACCGATCCCACCACCAATAATTTACCCATGTCTCACCGTTTTCCTTTCCGCGTCCGCACATAGGGAGCAATCAATAAATTGAGCCGTCGCTTCGCCGTGGCAGGGATGCAGTCCGGCGCGGTGACGATCGCAGTGCTAAGCGCTTCATGACAGAGACAAGACCGGTCGAGCGCCAACTTGGGCACTGCCGCCTTCAACAGTTGTTTGGCCAGCGCAACATTCTTATGCAGCGTGGCCAGAATGGCCTCGACCGTGACGGCCTCTTCGGTATCATGCCAGCAGTCATAATCCGTCGCGAGCGCGACGGTGGCGTAACATAGCTCTGCTTCACGGGCCAGTTTGGCTTCCGGCATGTTGGTCATGCCGATGACATCGACCCCCCACTGCCGATACAACCGGGACTCCGCCTTCGTCGAGAACTGAGGGCCTTCCATGCACACGTAGGTTCCACCCCGTTGAAGCCGTGCCCCCACGGATCGCCCCGCCTGCTCCAACACATCCGCCACCAACGAACAGACCGGCTCTCCGAAGCCGACGTGCGCCACAATGCCCTCGTCGAAAAACGTCGACACTCTGCGTCTCGTCAGATCGATGAACTGATCCGGCAACACGACGTCACCAGGACGGATGGATTCCTTCATGCTGCCGACAGCACTCACCGAAATCACCTGCGTAACCCCAAGCGATTTCAACGCATAGATGTTGGCGCGATAGTTGATGCTGCTGGGACTGAGCCGGTGTCCCCGCCCATGCCGGGAGAGAAACGCCACCCGCACCCCACCTAATACACCGACACGAATAGCATCGGACGGCGCACCAAACGGGGTTCGAACGCGCACTTCCCGAACCCGCTCCAGCCCTTCAATATCGTACAACCCGCTGCCACCGAGAATACCGATTGCGGCCCGCCCAGCCTTCTTGGATTCAGTCATACGGTCGATTCCTGTTCCAGGGTAAGCGACGAAGGCGGCAGTGCCTCCGGTCGTCGAGGTGCTAGATTCTGTAGAAACGCATGAATCATTTCCAAGAGATGCTCGGCCACATCCTCCGAGCGGACTCGTTCAGCGAGCTCACACCAGC
The DNA here is from genome assembly GCA_040376625.1 of Nitrospira sp. Taxonomy (GTDB): domain Bacteria; phylum Nitrospirota; class Nitrospiria; order Nitrospirales; family Nitrospiraceae; genus Nitrospira_A. The sequence continues at coordinate 2,163 of JBEIQG010000125.1, forward strand.
GCAAGCCGGGCTCCTTCCGAAACCATGTCAACTGACGCTTGGCAAAATGTCGGGTATCCCGCTTCAATAGGCGGAGCGCCTCGGCCCGGTCGTATTCGCCGGCCAGGTAGCCCGCAACCTGCTGATACCCCAGGCCCTTCATCGCACCCAACTCCCGCCCATACCCGCCGGCCAGCAGCCGTTCGGTTTCCTCAACCACGCCTCGCGCAAACATCGACTCGACTCGCTCGTCGATCCGGCGATAGAGCTGCGCGCGTTCCCTATTCAGACCGATGAGGAGCACCGAAAACTCGGGCTCAGCGAAACGATGCTGCCGCTGCACATCCGACAACCGTTGCCCGGACAGATGATAGACTTCGAGCGCCCGCACGATTTTGACTTCATCGTGCGGATGAAGCCGAGCGGCCGACTCGGGATCGACACGCATCAATTCACCGTGCAGGAAACGGACACCTCGCGTACGGGCCTCCTCCAACAATGAGCTTCTGTAGGCCTGATCCGCGCGCGGAGCATCGCACAATCCATGCATCAACGCCCGCACATACAGCCCTGTGCCGCCGACGATCAACGGCAACCGACCGTCGCCATAGAGTCGCTCGATTTCCTTTAGAGCCAGTCGGCGGTACTGACCGGCATTAAACGATTCGTCGGGATCGACGACATCGATGAGGCGATGCGGCACGCCTTGTTGCTGCTCCGGCGTCGGTTTGTCGGTCGCTATGTCCATCCCTCGATAGACCTGGCGCGAATCTGCCGTCAGCACATCCGTCCCCAGCGCATGTGCCAGCCGAAGGCCAATCTCGCTCTTTCCCACCGCAGTCGGCCCGACCAGCAGCACCAGGGGCCGCGACGCTCGCTGCGATTCCGACAGTCGCACCATCCCCAGATTCCTTTTTCCTATGCACGATCAAACAGGCGCGCCAATTCGTCGCCCGAGAGACGGAAAGCTACCCGGCGGCCGTGCGGACAGGTCATGATCGACCCCTCGGCAACCCAATCCTGCGCCAGCTGCTTGATCTCGGGAAGCGCCATGGCTCGACCCGCCCGAACAGCTCCGTGGCAAGCCAATGAGGCAAGGATGGGCTTCACCTTCGTTTCCAACGAGGAAATCGAATCCCACTGTTCAAGATCGTCAATCAGATCTTGAACCAGCGCCACCAAGTCAGGATGGCCCAACATCACCGGCAGACTGCGGATTAAGAAAGAGGAGGGCCCGAATGTTTCGATGAGCAGACCAAGTCCTTCCAGTTCCGCCAGATGGCGCTGAAGGATGAGAGCTTGTTGAACGGGCAACTCCAATGGTTCCGGCAACAGCAGCGGCTGAGACGGCAAACTCTTGCCCTGCCAGGCTCGTAACAGTCGTTCAAATAAGACCCGCTCATGGGCCGTATGTTGATCGATCACCTGGAGTTCGTCGCCCACTTGCGCAATGACATAGGTGCGGTGCATTTGGCCGAGCGGAATAATATCCACCGCCTCCCCCGATGGATAGGGAGTGGCCTCCTCCTGGACAAACAAGGTGTGGCCCGCAGCTGAGACAGGCGACGTCACAGAAGCCGTCCGTGCGAAAGGCGGGTACGGCGACGCTACCGCTTCGAGACCAGGTCCCTCGGCAGGTGGCGTGGCGTTCGATACCCCGGGGCCACCCGGATGCGCGTGAGCGGCCCCCGCCATCGACAATTCGATCTGAGCGCGACCAAGCGTATGGCGCACGGCAGAACGAACCAACTGGTGTATCTGTTCGTTATCGGCAAACCGGACCTCTCGTTTGGTCGGATGCACGTTGACATCGACCCGTCGGGGCTCGATATCCAGAAAGAGCACGAATAGCGGAGCATGTCCCTTAGCGAGGAATGAACTATAGCCATCCATGACCGCATGCTGTACGGTACTATTTTTGATAGGCCTGCGATTGACGAAGAGTTCCTGCGGCGTGCGCCCGGCGCGGGCCCGCACCGGATCGATGATGAAGCCCCTCAGGGACAGGCCGTTCTGCTGAACATCGACGGCCAGTGCCCGCTCACCAAACGCGGCACGATACACCTGCAGCACACGATCGCGAGCCGAAGACACGGCGGGCAGCGCGAAGACCTCATAGCCGTTATGGATCAACCGCACGTGCACCTGCGGCGACGCTAACGCAGCCTGCTGCACCACATGGCTGATATGGGAAAACTCGGTGGTGGTCGATTTGAGAAACTTCCTACGGGCGGGCGTATTATAGAACAGCTCTGAGACCTCGATGGAGGTTCCGGGAATTGCCGCGGCATCCTCCACCCGCGTGATGGTTCCGGCCGTGAGCCAAAGCTGTGTGCCCACCTGTTCCTGCGTGGAGAGTGTCGTGAGCCGGACTTTCGACACGGCTGCGATGCTGGGCAAGGCCTCCCCGCGAAAGCCCATAGTGCGAATGGCACCGAGCTGTTGATCCGACTCCAATTTACTGGTGGCGTGCCGCTCAAACGCCAGCGAGGCATCGCGACGGGACATGCCCTCACCGTCATCGGTGACACGAATCAGCCCGAGGCCCCCGTCTTTGACCTCGACGGTGATCGTGCTGCTGCCGGCGTCGAGGCTGTTTTCAACGAGCTCCTTGACGACCGCAGCCGGACGCTCTACTACCTCCCCTGCCGCAATGCGGCCGACGACATCGCTTGCCAGAACCTGAATCTTTCCCACACTACTCGCTATGTCCATGGGAAGAACCGCTCCCTGAGGTACGAACCGGGGATGAGCGAATGGAGAGAGGACCGTACAGCAGGCCCAACGTCATCGAATTTCAGCCATCTTCGCTTTCGCGAGCTTGGCTTCATCAGACGTCGAATATTCCTCGATGACCCGCTTCAGATATTTGCGCGATTTTGCAGTGTCGCCGGTCTCCGCGGCCGACAATCCCAGCTTGAAGAGCGCGGCCGGGACCTTTTCATTGCCCGCATATTCGTTCACCACATGCTCGAACGACTGCATCGCCCGGATATAATCTTTCTGGCCGTAGTACGATTCTCCAAGCCAATAGTGCGCGTTCGGCGTCAGCGAGGTCGAGGGAAAATCCTTGATGAACCGCTGAAATCCGCTCACGGCGAGATCGAACTTGCCGTTGAGGTAGTCGTTATAGGCGAGATTGAAGGCCGAGGTCGGCGTGATGGACGGGACCCCGGGCATGATGGTTGCCGGCTCAATGGGCCCCGACGGCTTCGAGACACGCGTCTGACGATTGGCTTCGGCAAGCGCAAGGTCCGATCGAATGGAGGCCGCTTGGGCCAGTTGAGTTTCTTCGATTCTGGCCAGACGTCCTTCGAGCTTCTGAAGACGGGCTAACGCATCGTCCAGCCGCAGCTTCCCGCCCTCCGGCTCCCGAACGCGTTCGAGAGACTCCAGTCGACGCTGCATCGCCTCGAATCGCTTCTGTTCCTGATCCTGGGTCCGGGCGATGATCGAGATTTGATCCCGGATTTCCAGAAAATCTGCGTGTTTCGCGCACCCTGCCAACAACAGTCCACAGGCCAGCCCCGTCCCCACCTGCAACGCCTCCACCAATCGGAGCTTCATCGTTAGTGCAACTCCTTTAATTGATTCAGTTTGTCCATCGCCTTATTGGCCTCCGGAGACTTCGGATACAGATCGATCACCTGCTTCAACGCCGAGGCCGCTTTCTTCCTGTCTTTGAGCGCCAGATAGGCATAGCCCTTCTTCAGAAGCGCGGCCGGCACTTTTTCACTGGCGGGATGATTCAACTGCACTTGGTCATACGCATCAATGGCGCGCGAGAAATCCTTTTTCCCGTAATAGGACTCACCCAGCCAGAACCGGGCATTGGGAGCCAGATCCGAGTGGGGATGCTGGAGGAGGAATTCCGCGAAGCCCTGGCGAGCCCCGTCCAAATCGCCGTCCTTAAACCTGGTCAACGTCCGCTCATATGACTCACGATCCGCCATCAGGGCTGCACTACGATTTTCCGAATGGGACATCGAGCCGCTCGAAGGGACCGAGGATGACGTCGATGGCGAAGCGGCTCCCGGCGACGGCATGGTCTGCGATTGTGCGAGCGGCGCCACATCCACGATGGCCGACGCCTGCTCGGCCCGTTGCGACGCGCTGACGCGCAAAGCCGACAGGTGTTGTTCGACCTGCTTCAAGAACGCGTGTTGATTCTCCAGATTCTTGTCCAGAGTCTGGATTTGCGCTTGCACATGGCTCAGTTCGCGCGTCGTTTCGTCGATGCGGCGCTCATGGTCATCCTCGCGGGACACGAATTTTCCGCCGGCATTTTCCAACGCCTTTGCCACCGAGGCCACGCTCCGGTTCACTTCATTCAAGTGTTCCGCTGTCACCTTGTTGTCGGCCTCGATTTTTCCGGCCAGCGCATCCGTCCGTTTATGTAACGCTACGGTGTCCTGCTCCAGCGAAGAAGCCAAATGCTTCACGGCCTGGTCCTGCTGAACGACACGTTCCCCCAGGTTACCCAGCGCCTGCTTGAAATCTACCAATGCTTGGTTGAGCTTGGAGACCTGGTCGGCTAACACCTTGTTCTGCGAGTCGAGCTGCGCCACATTTTGAGACCGCGTCTCCAGACCGTGCAAGACTTTCTGCTGATCGTCCAGACGGGAATCCACTTTTTGCGCAAGCACCGTCGTCGTCTTCTGCATGGCATCCAGCACGTTCTTCTGAATGGCGTCCATGTGAGCGGTAACTTGATCCAAACGAGCCGTCACCGCCGCAAATTCCGCCCGGTTCCGGTCCCGCTCGCCTTTGAGCAGGGCATCCTGATCGACTAACTGCTTTTCGACCCAGCCCAATCGCTTGCTTTCTTCAGCGAAACGTTTCTCGCTTTCGCCGAGTCGTTGATTCACCTTTGAGTCCTGAGAGGCCAGCTTCGCGAGCAAGTCGTCCTGCCGTGCTTCCAGACTCTGCGTCCTGTGTATGGCCTTATCGACATCTCCGCGCAAAGAAGGGATGTCCTGCTCGCGCAGAGAGACGATTTCCTGGTTTTGTCGAGCCCTCGTCTGAGCCACCTCCTCCGTCTGCTGCTTGATTCGGCGCTGCAATTCACGTTCAGTCTGTTTCAGGTCGGCCTGCTGCGCCACACATCCCGACAACAGGGCCAACCCAGAGACGACCAGCATGAGCACACCGAGTCGGGCCGACGCGACATGACTGCCAGCCGTCCCGGGACGCCCACTTGCTGGTTGATTTACCATTTCACTCCGATACGGCCATCCACTGTCCATGACAGGTCTCCCTTAACCGGTGTTGCTCCGGAGAATCATGTCACATCATCCCTGATCGGAACAGTTATTTCGACCGGACAACCACGTGACCACGCCGATTCTGCTGGTAGCAGCTTTCAGTCCGCTCGTTGCAGAATGGCCGCTCCTTGCCGTAGGACACCACCGCCAACCGGTTGGCTCCGACACCAAGCTCGACCAGATAGTTCCGCACGGCTTTGGCGCGTTTTTCGCCCAACACCAGATTGTAGGCCAGCGTCCCGCGTTCGTCGCAATGGCCTTCGATCTTCACGAGTGCGCCGGCATTCGCCTTGATCCACTGGGCATCCTGCGTCAAGGATTGCCGACCCTCTTCGGTGATCGTCCAGCTGTCATAACCAAAGAACACGTCGCGCAATCCGGCTTCCGCGGAGGCCGCCTGTTCCTTGGCTTGCTCGCGGCGAATATCTTCGATCTGGCGCGCCGTGCTTTCCGACGGCTCCACCTTGGCCAACATCGTACCTCCGCCGCCCAAACGTTCTTCTGACGGAGCTTTTCCGCCGGATACCGAATCGAAGCCGCGCAATCCACCGGTCTCCAGATCATCCGGCTTGCTGGAGAGAGACAGATCCGGGAACGTGGCAGCTGGCGGTTCCATGCCACCCACTCCTCCGGTCGACCCCATGGCACTCGGAGCAGGCCCGCCCGACTTGGCCATTCCGCGCTCCGTCGACTGGGCGTCACCACCCGACTGAATAGACTTCTTCGAGCATCCCCCCTGCATGGCCAACAGCATCCCGACTGTCAGTGTCAGGCCCATTGTCGCTACCGGTATCCTCATATCGTAACTCCTCATGGATTGGTGAATGGTTAATATATCGTAGACTCAGTTATTGCCTGATGATCATACTTATAGCGCCGGGGACCACGACGGTGAACTATTGTGCGTGCCCCCGAACGTGATACGTTCCAACCCTTTCCCGTCCGTATCCACCATATAGATGTGGCTTTTGCCGTCGACGGTCGAACTGAACGTGATATGCCGCCCGTCGGGAGACCAGGACGGCGAATCATCGATTCCGGGCCCCGTCGTGACCTGAACCCGCTTCTGCCCGTCCGGGGACACGGTACAGATCTTGTACAACCGCTGAGCGGTCCGGCAGACATACGCAATCCAGTTTCCGCGCGGCGACCAGGCCGGAGCGGCATTGTAGTCGCCCTCGTAGGTCAGGCGACGAACATTGGACCCGTCAGCGCTCATGATGAATACTTGAGGGGCGCCGCCGCGGTCCGACGTAAACGCAATCTCACGGCCGGTGGGCGACCAGGTCGGTGAAAGATCGCCCCCCTGATTCACCGTCAATCGTTGCGGGGTCTTGGTACGCGTATCGAGCTTATAAATTTCGGAATTGCCGTCTTGACTGCTGGCGAATGCCAGAAAATTGCCGTCCGGCGACAACGCGGGCGTAATGTTCAGACCCGCCATCGACACCAGCGTCCACCGCTTGCCGGTCGCCAGTTCGAGAATATCGATGTCCTGGGTATTCCGGCTCCGATAGGCCGTGAACACTATGAAACGGCGATCGGGCGACCAGCGTGGCATCAGATTCAGAAAGCCGTCCGCGGTAATCTGCTTGGGCTCATAACCGTCGTAGTCCATCACGAACAGCTCTCGAGCATTACCATGCTCGGCGACATACACAATTTTAGTTCTGGCGATGCCCGGCTCTCCCGTATACCGAAACACTAGTTCGTCGGCAAATCGGTGCGCCATCAACCGGACGACCGAAGTCGAGCCCACATAACGCTTTCCGCCGACGACCTCGTCACTACCGCTGTCGTAGACGAAGCCGTCCATTAGCAGCTCATTGTCCTTGCTGCCGTTCTTCTGGCCGGATTTTCCCCAGACCAGGACGGAGACGCCGTTCTCGGCAGCCTGCTTGAAGATCACCTTGTCGGTCGTCGATACTTCCCGCGCCTTCACCCCGATGGCAGGCAAATCCACCAGCGAAAAGACCAAGGACCGCTGAAGGTCCGCCTTGAGCACTTCCTCTATGCGGCCCCCGAGCCATTCGGGTCCGCCGCCGTTCTGAAAACCAAAGACTCCAATAGGGATCTTTTGAAAGTCCGGCCGGGTCGCTTCGAGAAAGACATCGGTCGCGCGGGAGTCCAGAATCCCCAGGAGCCCGGCCCCGACTACGACACAGAGGGCAATCATAAGACCAATGATCACACGATTCATCCTGCGGCCTCGCCTACGGCAAATGTAAAGTGGGCATCAAAATAAGAATCCGTCAAATCCGGCGGAAATGGCGGCAGCGGAATCGCGCTCTGCACGGCCCGTTGCGCAGCCATATCATAATAATCATTGCCGGACGACTGCTCGATGACGACCGACCCCACCCGACCATCGCGCTCCAGACGGAACCGCACGGTAACGGTCAGGACCTTCCCCGAAATATCGACCGGCGGCGCCGTCCAGAAGCTGCTGATCCTCGCCTGCACACGGGCCAGGTATTGATTCGATCCCGGCATGCCCGCCACCCGCAACCGGGTTTCAGGCTTGCTGCGGGGAACACTCGCGGTGACCGGCGGGGCGCTCGCGACCGGCTGGGGCTCGCGAAACATCGGCTTCACCTCCCGGACAGGCTCAGTGGTTCTGACCGGTGGAAGGGACGGTAATTTTTTCAGGTCCTGAAGTTCGCGATCGAGGTCGCTGGTCATCTCTTCCGAGAGAGAGGCGCGCTTCGAGGGAGCAACCGTCGGCTTGGGAGGCTCCTGCGGAGGCGCGGTCTGGGCGGCAGCCATCTCGGGCACGTTCAATTTCTTGAGCATCGCATCCAGGTCTGATCGCTCAGGACCACCTGCTTTCGGCTGAGCAGATTTTTTGACATCCGCCGGTTTCATCGGGGCCAGATCGCCGTACTGTGGCGCATTCGGCGGCAACTCGATATCTTTCATCACATCCCGAAGTACATCCGCCCGATTGGTCACGGGAGCGGAAGCAGGCGACTTCGCCGCCTGCGGCACTGGCTGTGGCACTGCCAGCACAGGAGCCTGCAATCGAGGCGCAGGAACCGGGGCTGGAGCCGGTGGCGCCGCCTTGGCCACCGGAGCAGCTTGGACCGGCGGCGGAACCGGCTGTGGCGTTGGGGGCTGCACCGGCTTGGGAGGCACAGGCATCGGCGCAGATTGAACCGGTTTTGGCGTGGGATGGGGAACCGCCTTCTCTACCTTCGGCTCCGGCTTCGCTTCCACGGGCGGCAAGGTCACCAACGAGACTTCCACCGCCGACAGCGGACGTTCTGTTTTCTTAAAGAACTTCGCACCCATGATTACGGCCAGGAGGCAGAGGTGAAGCACCAGGGACACTACAACGGTCTTGCGAAGACGGCTGCATCCGGCTTCACCCACATCCCCGATCAGAAAGAGCACGGTATGTCTTGGCAGGGCTTGGAACGTCATGACTTGCGATACGACCGTGTGGCGCGCGAGTCGCGGCGCCGCTACCTTTTGCGTGGCTGCGCGGGAGTCGCGACCGACTCACTCACGCGTTCGGCACCTGTGGGCTCCGTCACCATACCAAGCTTTTCGATCCCGGCTTTCTTCACACTGTCCATCACCTGTACCACGGTCCCGTACGGCACATC
>JBEIQG010000129.1:0-10922 GCA_040376625.1 Nitrospira sp.
ATCGACATAGATTGAGCGTTTGGTGATCGCAAGATACGAATAGGGATTGTACAAATATTTGCCCAATCCGGACGCCATGATCTTGGTGCTCATTTCCTGGAACAGCTCGAGCTCATAGCTGATGCGCCAGAGCATCAGGTCGCAGTCGCCACGAATACCCACGGTGGTGTAAGCGATCACGAGCACCTTCCCCTGATACTCTTCGACGGCACGGAGAAATTCCTGCTTTCCGCGTGTGCGTTCATCTTCAGGAAGCCGACGCCAAGCGGGATCGATCTTATAGAAGGTAAAATTGACGTATTGACGGCGGGGTGCTTGTTCGGGGCTGGACATGACGAACCCTCCAGGCAACTTCTTGATAATGTAAAAGAATAAGAGTTAGCTCTTTAGCATTTCGTCTCTGGGGCTGTCAACAGAGTCCGGGGGTGCGGGGCTCGAATTGACAGGCCCAGATCGATCTGTTACTGCCTGCATACGATGCGCGCTGTTCGAAGATTGCCGGTTGGAGCCTGGTTCGCGGGAAGCGTGTTCGTGGTCCTGTGGGGGATCGCCGGATCATCCCATGCCATTGAAGTCCAGCCGACGGCCGAACAAATTCAGGCGACGCTGGAGCGTGGAAAACTAGCTGCCGGCCAAAGTGTCTCTCCGGATCAGCTGCATACCTGGTTCGGTGCGACTGAAGACCTTGCCCCGCGCGGCTTCATCATGACGAAGCTGGGAAGCCTGCTGGTGATGGCCAACCACCTTGCTCTGCGCGCATTGTCGCCGACCGAACAGGATATTGCCCAGGTCTTGGCAAACGAGCATGTGTTGGTCAATGTGGTCTTGTATGGAGACCGTGTCAATTTTGCCGCCGACAGTTACATTGTGCTGGAGCAGGCCGGCAGGACGGTGAAGCCCTCCACCGTTCGATTTGACGCGAGGGGCGATCGTACGGCGGTGTGGCCGCAGCAGCCGGCCTATCGTGCGAAGGTCATCGCGCAATTCGCGTACGCGGAACTCGATCCACGGGCGAAGACGACACTCACGGTATTTCCCTCAAGCGGGGGCCAGGTCAGCTTCGATCTGGATTTCTCGCGAATCGAATAGTATCAGGCCTTCTTTTCCATCGCGCTGCCTATCGCAAAGGTGGATTCCGAATGAGTCAGACCAAGACCTGGACGGCTGAAACCATCGCCATCGGATCTGAACTGTTGCTCGGCGGCCGTCTCGATACGAATTCGCTCTTCATTGCCGATCGCCTCGCCGCCTGCGGAGTTGAGCTTCGATATAAGACCACGGTCGGCGACGATCTCTCCGACATGGTGTCGGTATTGAAGACCGCGTTACGGCGCGTCCGCGTGGTGATCCTCACCGGTGGATTGGGCCCAACGATCGACGACCTCACCCGTGAGGCAGTTGCGCAGGCGACGGGGCATCGATTGAGCCGACGAAAGGCCGCGCTGGATGCCATGACCGCACGGTTAGCTGAATGGGGTCGAACCCCGACCAAGGCGCAGTTTCGACAGACCATGATTCCCGCCCGTGCGGAGGTGCTCTCCAATCCGGTCGGAACGGCGCCGGGGTTTTCGCTAGTCTGTAAGGGAACGTTTCTCGCCGCTTTGCCCGGGGTGCCGCGTGAGATGGAACCGATGGTACGTGACGGCGTGTTGCCGCAGTTGCAGGCGTGGATGCGCACACAAAAAAGGATCAGCGCGACTCCCATGATTCGTCGGGTGCTCCACACGTCCGGTGTGCCGGAATCGGTTGTAGATCAGGCCCTAGCAGGGCTTGTTCCCAAAGGTTGCACGATTCAACTCGGCATCTATGCCTCCCCTATGGAAGTCATGGTGTCATTGACGGGACCGGCTGGGGCAGAGGGGGTTGCCACCGTCGAGCAGTTGTTGAAGGAAGCCAGGACACGGCTTGGCGACATTGTCTATGGAGAAGAAGATGAGACGATGGAATCGGTGGTCGGCCGGTTGCTCAACGAGCAGAAGCTGACGCTCGCCGTTGCCGAATCCTGCACCGGCGGATTGATCGGTCATCGGCTGACGCAAGTGCCGGGCTCATCGGCATACGTTGACCGGGTGGCGGTCACCTATAGCAATCGCGCCAAGGTCGAGATGCTGGGCGTACCGTCGGCATTGATCGAGCGGCATGGGGCGGTCAGTGCGGAAGTGGCCGCAGCGATGGCGCGGGGCATACGTGAGCGTAGCGGCGCCTCCGTGAGCCTGAGTGTGACCGGCATCGCCGGGCCTGGTGGGGCGACCGGGGGCAAGCCGGTGGGCTTGGTCTATGTGGGCCTCGACGGCGGGCGGGACGAGGCGATGACCCAAGAGTTTCGTTTCCACGGCGGTGACCGTATGGTGATCAAGCAACGGTCCTCGCAGGCGGCGCTCGATCTGCTTCGTCGCTGGCTGATCAGAAAGGCCGGCTGATGGTTCGGGCATTTGTGGCTATCGAATTGTCAGAGGAATTGCGCGCCACGCTCGCCACCATTCAACAAGGTTTACGGCAACAACTCGAGCGAATGGTCGCTCGCCATGTGAGGATCAGCTGGGTACGGCCGGGGTCGATGCATCTGACCCTCAAATTTCTCGGCGACACTGCGGATGAATCGATTGATCCGCTCCGGGCTGCCATCGAGGAGGGGATGTCAGCGCGCCACGTAATTACAATTCCCCTTGAGCGACTGGGCACGTTTCCGCGTCCGCAGGCACCGCGCGTGCTGTGGGTGGGACCCTCAGGGGAGTGGGAGCAGGGTCGGGAGGCGCAGCGGCTCACAGACCTTCATCGTGCGATTGAAGCTTGTTGTCGGGCAGCGAATTTTGCTCCAGAAGAGCGACCATTCAGTCCGCATTTGACGCTTGCGCGAATCAAGGAAGGGGCGCGGGAGGTCGGAGAGGCGCTGGCTCAGAGTGGGATGTTGGAGCGGCCTGTGATTCTCGGCACGTTGCCGGTCGGGGCAATCGCCCTCATGAAAAGCGACCTGCATCCGACCGGCTCGGTCTACACGAAACTCTGGGAATGTCCGCTGGTCTCTTCCGCCACGTAGCAATCTTGATGCTTGGATCGCATCGTCACTCTTGCTCGGCCTAGCCCTCACATGGAAGTCCTCCGACACTCGCGGTCCGGAATGGTATGATGATCGGTGAAAGTTCCACCTGTCCGACGAGAGTCCGGCAAGCCATCTCAACCTATGGAATGCAGATTTAGAAAGTTGATCTAGTTCATATGCCTCCGTTCAAGCTCGAAGCTCCATTCAAACCCTGCGGGGATCAGGGGCAAGCCATTGAGAAGCTGACGTCCGGAATCCTGGCCGGGAAGCAACATCAGGCGTTGCTCGGTGTCACTGGGTCCGGTAAGACCTTCACCATGGCCAATGTTGTCGAACGTGTACAGAAGCCGACACTCGTGCTCGTGCACAATAAGACCCTGGCCGGTCAACTCTATCAGGAGTTCAAACAGTTCTTTCCCCACAATGCCGTCGAATACTTCATCAGTTATTACGACTATTACCAGCCCGAAGCCTACATTCCGCAGAGTGATACCTATATTGCCAAGGATGCGTCGATCAACGATGCGATCGACCAGATGCGTCATGCGGCGACGACGTCGTTGTTGCAACGCAACGATGTGCTGATCGTGTCCTCGGTCTCCTGCATCTACGGCCTCGGATCGCCGGAGGTGTACCATGACATGTTGGTCTATCTGGAAGAGGGGATGGAGACGCGGCGGGAAAAGATTCTATCGAAGCTAGTTGACATTCAGTATGCGCGCAACGACGTGGACTTCCATCGCGGGACCTTTCGCGCGCGCGGCGATGTCATCGAGATTTTTCCGGCCTCGTCGGAAGCGAAATCGGTGCGGATCGAATTATTCGGCGATGTGGTGGACGCGATTCATGAGATCGATCCGTTGACTGGTAAATCCTTGGGCAAGTTGCCGAAAGTCGCTATTTATCCGAATACCCACTATCTCATTGCGCCGGATCGATATGAACGGGCGATCACGGGCATCGAAGAAGAGTTGGACGCCCGCGTGGCGGCATTCAAGAGGAATGGTCAGTTGCTGGAGGCGCAACGAATCGAACAGCGAACCAAGTTCGATCTCGAAATGATTCGCGCCATGGGATATTGCCACGGGATCGAGAACTACTCACGCCATTTGAGCGGGCGCGCGCCCGGAGATCCTCCACCGACGCTGATCGATTACTTTCCGAAAGATTTTCTGTTGATCATCGACGAGTCGCATGCGACGGTGCCGCAGGTCGGCGGCATGTATGAAGGGGACTTCTCGCGCAAACGGACGCTGGTGGATTACGGGTTCCGGCTGCCGTCCGCGGTCGACAATCGTCCGCTGAAGTTTGCCGAGTTCGAGCGGATGCTGAAGCAAGTGATCTACGTCTCGGCGACGCCGGGTCCCTATGAGCTGGAACATGCCAAGGGAGAGGTGATCGAGCAAATCATTCGCCCGACGGGACTGATGGACCCTCTCATCGATGTGCGTTCAGCCAAGGGGCAGGTCGATAATCTGCTGGCCGAAGTGCGGGCGGAGGCGGCAAAGGGGAATCGTGTGCTGGTGACGACCCTCACCAAACGAATGGCCGAAGACCTTACGGAGTACTATCATGACCTCGGCGTGAAGGTCCGCTATCTCCATTCGGACATCAAGACGCTGGAGCGCGCCGAGATTATTCGTGATCTCCGGCGCGGGGTGTTTGATGTGTTGGTCGGGATCAACCTCCTACGGGAAGGGCTCGACCTTCCCGAGGTCAGTTTAGTGGCGATCTTGGATGCGGATAAGGAGGGGTACCTCCGGTCGCACCGGTCGCTGATTCAGACGGCCGGCCGCGCTGCCAGAAATCTGGAGGGGCGCGTGATTTTTTACGGTGATACGATCACAGATTCCATGCGGCGGGCCATAGACGAGACGGCGCGACGGCGTCATATCCAGGAAGCCTATAATGAGGCCCATGGCATCACCCCCGAGAGCATCAAGAAGCAAATTCCGCTGCTGGACTATGCAACGGGTGGCGGGAATGCGGGGCAACTCGAACTGGCGGCGGAGTCAGTGGGCGAGTATGCAACGACGGGCGACACGGAGCAGTTGGTTCGCCGTCTTGAGGTTGAGATGAAAGCAGCAGCCAAGAAATTGGAGTTTGAGCGGGCGGCGGAGTTACGGAATCGAATCAGAGGGTTGAAATTGAAAGCGTTGGAGTTGGCGCAATAGCGGGACGATGAACTGTTACGAGGCCCAGAATTCTCGCTACATCTGTTTGTAGAGATAGGCCCCGAGAAACATGCCTAATACGCTGAGCAGGCTTACCTTGATGCTGAAGCCGAACGTTAATTTGAGGAGGACCAGATCGACGGTGAGTGGCGGATTGATTCCGGGTGAGAAATTGCTGGCAAAGATGTTTTGAATGGCGCCATTAGGGGCCATCACGCGAAGTATTTCTCCGAAAATCCCGCCCAGCATTCCGCCGATCAGGATAAAGATCAGCAGCACGCCGATCGATTTTCGCATCCGATATCTCTCCTGGTTCCCGCTGGTCGGGGTGCATGGGCCGACTTGAGGCACCATATCGGAAGCGGAAAATGATGTCAACAAAATGCATGCCAGGCGTCGCTGTAGATGCATGTAGCTGATTGCAAAGCTCCTCTGTGGCGATGGGCGGGATCATAGGGGAACCTTCGGCGCCCAGGTCAGAACCAGAGAGAACGTCCTCTCGTATTACTGGTGCAACTCAGTCCAGCGCCCTGTGTCACGTCTATCAACAGTGGTGCATTGGAACGGTCCGAGGGCATCGGTTGGAATCCCTGCCGAATATCTTGACTTCAAGCGCCCCCCTTCTATAGACTGCCCGATGCTATTTTTTGTGATGTTTTTCGAGGCGATCGGAGCTCTGGCTCGACCCGGCTTCGATGGCCTTTTTGTTTGGTGACGCGTGCTTGATGCGTTGAGTGAAAAATTCGAACGGATCCTTAAGAAGCTTCGTGGGCAAGGTGTGCTCACCGAAGACAATATTGCTGAGGCATTAAAGGAAGTCCGTCTCGCGTTGCTCGAAGCGGACGTCAACTTTAAGGTCGTCAAGGATTTCCTGGACCGCGTTCGAGAGAAGGCGGTGGGGCAGGAAGTTCTGAAAAGCCTGACCCCTGGGCACCAGGTCGTCAAAGTTGTCTGGGACGAGCTCCGCGGCATGATGGGCGGTGAGCGTTCCGGTATCAGTCTCGCCTCCAGGCCCCCGACCATTATTATGATGGTTGGGTTGCAAGGAGCCGGCAAAACGACCACTTCCGGTAAACTCGCGCGCTTGTTCAAGAGTCAGGGAAAGCGCGTGTTACTCGTAGCGGCTGATCCCCGTCGTCCTGCCGCGGGCGATCAGTTGGCCAGTCTCGGGCATGATCTTGGAATCGATGTGCATCGATTTGATCAGGTCGATGCCTCACGCGCCGATGTGGTGCGCATCTGCCAGCGTGGAGTTGAGCGCGGTCAGGAACAGGGCTACGATCTGATTGTGCTGGATACCGGGGGGCGGTTGCACGTCGACGATGAGTTGATGGCAGAACTCGTGGCGGTCAAGCAGGCCGTGAATCCCCACGAAGTGCTTCTGGTTGCCGACGCCATGACCGGCCAGGATGCGGTTAATATGGCGGGTCAGTTCGATCAGCAGGTCGGCCTCACCGGTGTCATCCTGACGAAAGTGGAGGGCGACGCGCGTGGCGGCGCCGTGCTGTCGATCCGGGCAGTGACCGGCAAGCCAATTAAGTTTCTCGGCATGGGGGAGAAGCTCGATGCCTTGGAGCCGTTCCATCCGGATCGGATGGCGTCACGTATCCTTGGAATGGGCGATGTGCTCTCGCTGATCGAGAAGGCTCAGGAGACATTTTCACGGGAAGAAGCCGAAGCAGCACAAAAGAAACTGACCAGCAGCACCTTTACGCTGGAGGATTTCCGGTCACAACTCGGGCAGATGAACCGGTTAGGGTCGTTCGAGCAGATTCTGGGAATGCTGCCCGGCGGCCAGAAGTTGAAAGATCTCGCGAATAGCGGACTGCCCGAAAAAGAAATGAAACGGGTTGCGGCCATGATCGACTCCATGACCAGGCGTGAACGGCGCGACCATACGCTGATCAACGGGAGCCGGAAGAAACGGATTGCGCGCGGCAGCGGAACGAGTGTCCAGGAAGTCAACCGGCTGATCAAGCAATTTTGCAGGCCAGGAAAATTGCCAAAGTGATGTCGGGTGGCGCGGGAGGCCGGCGTCAGCTGGCGCAAATGCTTCGAGGTATGTAGCAGGTCAAGAGTGTTTCAGGTGGTGTCTATTCAAGGAGAGTCCTAACCGAGCGGACACAGTCTAGGGCTGAGCGCTCATTACTCTGAGGAGGTTCTAGTGGCGGTTCATTTACGATTGGCACGGACAGGGCGACACAAGCGGCCGATGTATCGGGTGATTGCGGCCGATTCACGGAAGCCGCGAGACGGGCGTTTTCTGGAAATTCTCGGGATTTTCGATCCGCTCAAGAACCCGGCCGTGCCGGTGTTGAAGTCGGAACGAGTACTGTCCTGGTTGCGGCATGGGGCCCAGCCCACGGTGACCGTTCGGACGCTACTGAAGCGGCATGGGGTCTGGAAAGAGTTCGAGACCGAAAAGTCCGCAAAGGCGGAGAAGACCGAAAAGACCGAGAAGAGCACAAAGAGCAAGAAGTAGCCGGCATCACATGGCGACGCTCGATCAAGAAGAGCTGGTGACCATTGGAAGGATCGAGCGATCGTTCGGGGTTCGAGGCGAGGCGCGGGTGCGTTCCCTCACGGATGTGCCTGGACGGTTCGAGTCCCTTGGGCAGGTCACGATTGTCGGGCCAGCAGGGAAGACCCTCGATACCCGTGTGACCCATGCGCGGCCCGGCGGGCCGACATGGATTGTGGGGTTCGAGGCGTTTACGACCCCTGAGCAGGTCGCCGAGTTTCGTGGAGCCTTCATCCAAGTTCCCCGCGGAGACTCGCCGGCGCTGCCGGGCGATCAGTACTACCAATGTGACTTGATCGGCATGGTCGTGCAGGATGAAGCCGGAACCGTACTGGGCTGCTTGGAAGAGGTCGTGTCTATGTCCGGCAACCAGAACTTTCTGGTGCGGCAGGATGGGAAGGAACTATTGATTCCCGCTGTGAAACAAGTCGTAGTCGCGGTCGATGTTCCGGCGCGGATCATGACGGTGCGGCTACCGGAAGGGTTCGGGGACCTATAAGATGCGATGCGCGGTTCTGACATTGTTTCCGGATATGGTGGCGCCGGTTCTTGGCCAGAGTATCCTCAAGCGCGCCCAGGAAAAGGGGTTGCTGGAGGTGTCGGTTCAAAACCTGCGTGAGCATACCTTCGACCGGCATAAGACTGCGGATGATGTGCCGTACGGCGGGGGGGCCGGAATGGTCATGAAGGCCGAACCGGTGCTCCACGCGGTCGATGCCCTGCGGGCCCAGTATCAGGCTGCTCATCCGGAGACGACGTTGCGGGTGATTATTCCGTCTCCGCAAGGGCGGCCCTTCACGCAGGAACTCGCACAGTCCTTAGCGCAGGATAACCGGGTGTTGGTGTTTGTATGTGGGCATTATGAGGGGATGGATGAGCGCGTCAGGTTGGCGCTGCACCCCGAAGAAATCTCCATCGGCGATTACGTGTTGACCGGAGGGGAACTGCCGGCGTTGGTGATGATCGATGCGGCGGCGCGCCTGGTCCCCGGCGTGTTGGGCGATGCGGCGTCGGCGGCCGAGGAATCGTTTACCGATGGATTGTTGGAGTATCCGCACTATACCAGACCGGCGGAGGTGCGCGGGATGGCGGTTCCGGAGGTGCTGGTTTCGGGTCACCACGAGGTGATCCGGTTGTGGCGCCGGAAGGAAGCGTTGCGGAACACCTATCTGAAGCGGCCGGATCTCCTGCGGGATCGCGAGCTTGGATCGGAAGATCGACGGTTGTTGAGCGAAGTGATGCAAGAGAGTCTTGTACAGGTACCTGTTCGTTGAGAGGAGGAGAAGGACTATGAATCGGCTAGAACGGATCCAACGATCCTTAACCAAGAAGACGACGCCCAAGTTTGAGATCGGGGATACTGTTCGTGTCCACGTGAAGGTGGTCGAGGGTGAAAAAGAGCGTATCCAGGTGTATGAGGGGACGGTCATCGCCAGAAAAGGCACGCTCAATAGCGAAACCTTCACCGTGCGTAAGTTGTCCTACAACGTCGGCGTTGAGCGGACGTTCCCCATCCACTCGCCCAATGTGGCCAAGGTTGATGTCGTCCGTCAAGGTCGCGTTCGTCGAGCCAAGCTCTACTATCTGCGCACCAAGAAGGGCAAGTTTGCCAAGGTGGAAGATCGCGAATTTAAGGTCGAGAGCAAGGCGCAAACCGCGGCCAAGCTTGAGGCCGCCGCAGCTGCCAAGGCCTGATTCATCGTTTGTGCTGTGTTCCGCTTGAGACCAGGACAGAGGCGCACGTTTGGCTGGTACTCCGAACCCGTCGACAGGGGGCCCCACCGAGGAGTTTGAGGTGGAGGCTCGGTGTCGCGGGTACCGGCATATAGCCGGGCTCGATGAGGCCGGGCGTGGGCCTCTCGCCGGTCCTGTCGTGGCGGCTGCTGTGGTGTTGCCGCGTCGATGCCGTCTATCCGGACTCAACGATTCCAAGCAGGTCGGCGAATCGGACCGTGTTCGGCTGTTTGCCGAAATCGTTCGCCGGGCCATCGGCATCGGCATCGGAGCTGCGACGGAGGCGGAGATCGATCGGTTGAATATTCTTCAAGCAACCCGGTTGGCGATGCGGCGTGCTCTGCAGGCATTGCCGCTCCAACCGGACTTCTTGTTGTTGGATGCGGTCACTCTTTCCGGGCTCTCAGTTCCTCAACGCTCTATCATCAAGGGCGATGGTCTCTCCTCCTCCATTGCGGCCGCCTCGATCATCGCCAAGGTGACGCGCGACCGGTTGATGGTTGAGTACCACCGTTGGTATCCCCGGTATAATTTCGCCGAGCATAAAGGTTACGGGACTCCGGAGCATCTCCGTCTGCTCCGGGAGCACGGGCCCTGTGTGATCCATCGCCGGAGTTTTGCGCCTGTGCAGCAGCTCTGTCTCGGCGACGCCGGGGCATGGTGTTCCTCTGTCGATTAGGTCTAAGGGGGCTCCCGGACCGATGCGTGACCGACGCCGATTGGTAGGGGATGAGGGAGAGGGGCGGGCCGAGGCCTATTTGCGACGGCAGGGGTTTCGGATTCTGGGCCGGAATGTGCGTTCCCCATTGGGCGAACTCGATCTGGTTGCTGACGACAATGGAGTGCTGGTGTTCGTCGAGGTGAAACGGCGACGGACCGGTACCTACGGCGGTGCGATAGAAGCGGTGGATGCGCGCAAACGTGCCAAATTGATTCACCTTGCGGCGCAGTACCTGGCGCAACACCGGATTCATGATCGTGCTTGCCGATTCGATGTCGTCTTGATACAGGATGATTCGGGGACAGCCGAGGCCGTGCAGCATATTGCGAATGCATTCGACGTCGCGGGGGATGATCTGCGATGGTAGGATGGGAATCGAACTCCTGAGTCATCCGCTCACTGTGTGTCGTGCCGGGCGGCGGGGGCCTGAGATGTCACTCCAGTCCGGCGGCCGTTCTTGTCACCATCCATGATTCAACTTTTTCACGTCTCAAAATATTACGACCGCCGTTTGGCGCTGTCCGATGTGACCCTTGAAATCGAGAAGGGCGAGTTCGTGCTCTTGATGGGACCGAGCGGCGCCGGAAAATCGACCTTGTTGAAATTGCTGATCGGCGCAGAGCGCCCTGAGGAAGGGCAGATCCTGGTGCAGGGCCGTAGTTTGTCGAAATTGCGATCGTCTGAAATTCCCTGACTGCGTCGAAAGATCGGTGTGGTGCTGCAGGATTTCCG
>JBEIQG010000263.1:0-4463 GCA_040376625.1 Nitrospira sp.
GATCGAGTCGGCGACGACGCAGTCGCTGCGCGAGACCACGCACTCCGTGCTCGCCGGGCTCACGCCGCGCGAGGCAAAGGTGCTGCGCATGCGCTTCGGCATCGACATGAACACCGACCACACCCTTGAGGAAGTCGGCAAGCAGTTCGACGTGACCCGCGAGCGCATCCGCCAGATCGAAGCGAAGGCCCTGCGCAAGCTGCGTCACCCGAGCCGTTCGGAGCAGCTGCGCAGCTTCCTGGATATCGATTGATTTCCAGCGCGTGCTGATGTGTTGAGAGAAACCCCGCTTCGGCGGGGTTTTTCTTTGGGCGGAATCTGCTGCAGCGCCGAGCCGGTGTTCGGCTTCCGTTGGCGGTGACGCATCCGCCCTTTGACGTTCCGGGGTGACAAACGCACTCTGGCGTCGCAGGTGCTCAACACACCTCGAGGGCGGGCCGGACACCGGCACCGATGCGGACGCGCTGCAGGGACACGTGCACTGCGTGTATCTGCGGCATCAACCCTGTTGAGCATTGGAGCTTGGCCATGAATGCTGTCGAACATGATCTGCCCGTTGTTGCTGCCCTGGATTTCCCGCCGTTGATGACGTGGGAGGACGTCATGCAGGACGAACGCGAAGACCGGCTTGGCTTCGCCCGACGGGCCACGCTGGCGCTGCTGACGCAGTCGGGAGAACAGTTGGTTGCGGAGTTTGCCGGTGGCAACCGCAAAGGGCTCGAAGGCGCCATGAGGGCGGTGGCGCTGTTCCAGGCGCATCTGCAGGAGATGGAGCGGTTGGCCGGGATGGCGGAGAGACGGTTGCAGCGTGTTGGCGAAGTGGTCGCTGCTGCCGGCTGAGTAGCCGATTCCGGTCGTGCTCCACTACACTGTGACGCTGCGCAGGGCCTATAGCTCAACGGTTAGAGCAGGGGACTCATAATCCCTTGGTTCCAGGTTCGAATCCTGGTGGGCCCACCATCGAATCAGGCACTTAGGCGTCGGCCCAGGTGCCTTTTTTATACCGGCGAAAGAATGGCCGAAAAAATTCAGCGCTACTCTTGATGCTTCATGGCCACCAGCCATTGATCGACTGCTAGCTACATCACCACCTTGAGCAGTAAATCCCCAGATCCACAAATAACCGCACCTGCCGCGGTAATCGGTTGCGAGCCCTCGGAAGACTGACGAGTAGGTCATGCGAGGCGACAATCCTGCTCTGGCTAAGGCCGCCAGTGAGGCGCCGCTGGACCGTGGCTACGGCAAGCCGGTCCAGTCCGTCGGGGTGGCCCCTGATTCGGTGCCCGTCCAAGCCATCACTGTGCAACTGGTGGCTATGACGCCAGACTCCGAGCCGGAGGGCGACCGTGGCTGATGATCAAACGCCAATTTCTACCTTAGAAACAGATAGATCCCAAGAGGCTTGGGATGGTGTGACCTACGTGGTGTTTGCCGCTGAGCGGCAGTGCCTGCCGGAGGACTTCGAGGGCAGGGCAGAGGTGGCAAATGAAGCAATCGGCGAGCCGTGGAGGGCTTACGATCTGCACGACGGGCGCTGCCCTGCCTGGACGGGCGGACACTGCCAATGTGGTCTGGTTAGCTGTTTCAGCAATGGCCGGTGGGTGGCTGAGGTGGACGTGTTTCACTCAGTAGTAGATCAGCACTCGCTGAACTAGGCTTACTTCCGGGTCTCCTTGCAGACGTACATATCCCACTCCTTTTTGTACCGACAGCCGACGCCACATTCGTAGCTCCCGAAGTCCTCGGATTGATGCTGGAAGGCCAATTGCCGCAGAGCGCCAATAGAGGCGGCTTTGCACTGCTCGAAGGACTCGTAGTGGCCGTAGATCGCCTTGGAGGCGTCTTCAGCGGCCAAGGACTTCCCGGGCGGATAGACGAAGGCGGTCCAGGTGTCGGACTGCCTGGAGCAGCCCCCAAGGACGACGAGGAAGGGCAGGGCGATGAGCCGCAGCCTACGCATGGCCAGATCCTTGGTGTTTAGGAGTAGCCTACCAGCAGCCGCAGTGCGGCTGAGCGGCCCGGGAGGATCCGTCCCATGTATGGGCTCGCCAGCCGTCCGATGGCTGGATTGAGCACCGGCCTTCTAAGCCGGCGGTTACAGGTTCGATTCCTGTCGGGCGCGCCATTAAAATCAATGATTTGGGCTATAGGTGGAGGGATTTTCCAGCGAACGTCGTAGCCTATCGACTCGTCCGAGGTCCTGTCTGGCTAGCCTTGCGGTGAGTTTTCTGGAGTCTCAGTCTGTGAGAAGCTTCCTCCCTATGATCTAGGCCTAGGGGGGCCGCTAATGCGTAAGGACGAACGCGACGTCTATTTCTTTGACGTGATCTCGGACACTTGGAATCGGAAGTTTGAGGGCCTCGCTCCGTTCCCACATAAGAAGCTCGTTCAGGCGATCTTTAAGTTTTACCAGGCTGATAAGGCCAGCGTGGTCAACTCGAAGAAGCAGGCGATCTATATCGCTGACATGAAGGTCTATGCTGACCGGTGCGAAATGCTGGTTGGTTTCTCCGACACTCTTGCGGCAGATCCGACGTTTGCGGACCACGGCAAGAAATCTCGGCGAGTAGCTAAGAAGGTCGGCGATGAAGGCCTAGAGCATTCAGCGCACATCATCTGGAAATACAAGAGCGCAGCTAATACCGCTAACTGCAATTTCTTGCTGGAAAGCGCGACGGGAATTCCTTCTTCTAAGATCGTTGCTTTCTTTAATCGCCTTCTGCGGATTTACTCCGATGTGACTACTGATTTTTGGGTCGACGATCCCGAGGCGAAGAAGGACGCTGATGGGAATTTTCTCAAGATCAAGACCCGCCCAAAAATCGACTTGGTCGGTCATCCCTCAGCCGAATTTTTGAAGGATCTGAAGCTCGGGACCTTGCAAGAAGTTGAGCTCTTCACTGAGCGCACGAAGGGCAATCCTTGGGACGCCCAAGGTAGAGTGATGGAGGACAGAACTTCGGTGACCATCAAGCCTAACCCGGCCAAGATTTTGCCTAAAGCAAAGGCTTTGCTAGATGGGTTCGTGCCTAATTCGCATAAGAAGTATGAATTTGCCCGCATCAAGTTCAAGACTCGCTCAGATGTGCCAAGGACGGTAAGTGTGATGTCTCAAAACTACAGCCTGCTGACGGGCGCGCTGTATGTACGCAAGGAGCGCCTTGAGGATCTCGGTGATGATTTGCCAACTGCTTTCGAAAAAATCAACGACAAGATCATGGTGAAGATGCAGGCGCTTATCCCGTAGGAGTAGTTATGTTTGAACTCATATTTTCGCCGTTAGCCTACCTGCGTATACGGCACGCGACGAAATGGATGTTCGACTGGCTCTACCCGCTCGGATTCGCACTGCTGACCGCAGCGGCGTTGTGGAAGTTTGGACGGCCCGGCATGATTGCTGGGACGTCCGGTCTCTTGGACAGGCTGACCTTGGTATTTTCCGTACTGCCAGGGTTCTACATCGCAGCCTTGGCTGCTATCGCTACTTTCAATCGGCCTGACATTGATGCCGTAATGCCCGATCCAACACCACGGCTGAAGGTGGAGATTCGCGGACGACCAAATGTCATCGAGCTAACTCGGCGCCGTTTCTTGGCATACCTCTTCGCATTCATGTGCTGGGAGAGTCTGACTCTCTTGGTGGTCTGCGTGTTCGCGGGGCTAACTGCAAATGGGGTGATGGCCTGGCTAGGGAGTGCAGCGACTTGCGTCAAATGGATCTTCCTGTGCGCTCTCTTGACGCTGTTCTGGCAGCTCGTATTTGCAACATTCTTGGGCCTTTACTATTTGGGTGACCGGTTAAACCGCCCAGCCTACTGATCATCGATGTTCACTCCTGCGCGTTCGACCACTGGAAGCGAGTGGTCATAGACGTGAAGCGAAGCCAGGAGACAGGCGATCCACCACCGCTGCGCCAAGGGTGGTTCCGTTCTTTAGCGGGTAGGCTTTGATGGCCTTGGCATAGTCCCGGTAGTGCTGCTGCGTCGAGGGCTGCAGCTGAGTGGACGCCAGGCTCTTGGCCTGCTGGTCGATTACGTAGGCGATAGTTCCGCGCTGCGCCGCGCTGCGCCGCGCCGCGCCGGCCTTCGGTGATGGCGTGCAGATCGGAAAGGCGGGCACTCGGCCCGGCCACCGTTTTCCTTTTGAAGCCGTGCCCGTCCGGGGGCGGATCCTGCACGCACCACCGGCCGCGCCCAGTTCGATCCCAGTAGATGCCGGGTGGCACCAAGCTGTAATCAATGTGGGCGGGCAGGTTGGGAGGGGCCTTTCTCGGCCGGCCGGGTGGTGTCATGCTCAGTGCTCGGTAACCAGGAGGAACAGGGAATGAAGTTCGAGGTTTATCGGGAAGGCGGTGCGAACAAGCTGAGCACGATCCTCGGCGGTGGCTCAGGGGATTGGCGGTGGAGGCTGAGGGCCGACAACGGTCGGATAATTGCCACCGGCGGAGAGGGCTACAACAACAA
>JBEIQG010000051.1:0-17867 GCA_040376625.1 Nitrospira sp.
GTCCGGTTTCAGAAAAAATGCATGGGGAAGATGGAGGATGTGGGGCACCACGGGCGGACGGTGATCCTCGTCTCCCACGACATGCCGGCCATCACGCGGATGTGTTCCCGGGCGATTCTGCTGAACAAGGGAGAGATCGTGAAGGCCGGACCGGCACATGAAGTGGTGAATCACTACCTCCATGCCGGACACATTCAACCGGCAGTCGAATGGCCGGATCCAACCCAGGCCCCGGGCAATGACGTCGTCCGGTTGCGTGCGGTACGGGCCCGGACTGAGTCCGGCATCATCACGGACCGATTCGATATTCGAAAACCGATTGATCTCGAAGTGGAATTCGACGTGGTGAAAGGCGGGCATATCTTTGTGCCAGTCTTCAATCTCTACAATGAGGAAGATGTCCTTGTTTTTATTGTCCATGACCGCGACCAAGCCTGGCAGCGGACCCCTCGCCCGACCGGTCGATATACCTCCACGGCGAGGATTCCCGGGAATCTGCTTGCCGAAGGCATGATGTCGGTCTCATCCCTTATGATGACCGAAGATCCCTTTCGCATACACGTCGACGCTTCCCGAGCGATTGGATTTCATGTGGACGATAGCGGGACCGGCGATACGGCGCGTGGAGACTTTCACGGTCGGTGGCCGGGAGTTGTTCGGCCGCTCTTGGAGTGGAGAACCACGTATCTACCGGGATAAGAACCTGTGCGCCACATCAGGGCGATCCCACGGCGATAACGCCCTTTCTGTTGCTAGAGGAAGGCGAAGGGGGCTGAGAAGATTCTGCCTCATCCGACCGCCTTGCTGGAGGCCACTAAACGTGCTACAGACACCGCGCGAGCCCCGGGCGGGAACCAAAGGATAGGACGAGGTGGAGAAACGGACCAAGAAGAAGGCTCAGCGGAAGGGCGACGCCGCCGAGGACCGGAAGAAAACACATGTCGGCGACATCGTTCGCCGTCTCCGCAAAATCAGACACCTCTCGGTCCGAACTCTAGCCGACAAATGCGGCTTCTCCCCTAGTTTTATCTCGCAGGTCGAACTCCGGCAGGCCTCACCATCAATTGCTTCCACCGAGCGGATCGCGTCGGCACTCGGCGTAACCCTCGGGGAGTTTTTCAGGACCACCGATCCGTCACATGCGGCAGTCATCAGGGCCGATGCCCGGCCGGTAGTGGAAAGTGAATGGTCCCGGGCCAGAATTGAAGCGATCGGGCCAATCAGCGAAGACAGTCAGCTGGAGCCTATGGTCATTACGCTGGAGTCGGGCGGGGCCAGCGGATCACGTCCGTATGTGCGGCGGGCTGAACAATTGGCGGTTGTACTTCAGGGGACCGTCGAACTGACCTTGGCGGAAAACACGTACAGCCTCAAACGAGGCGACGCTGCCTGCATTCCTTCCGAAATCCATCATTGCTGGCGGAACGTGAGCAAAAGACCGGCCCAAGTTTTGATCGTCACCGCCCGCCGACACTTCTAGCCGGCTTGCCCTTTCCAAGCGCTGGAAAATCCGGTCACCGAAAGAGCGTCGGCAGGCACCACCAGGGCCCGCACAGCTATGGACGAACCGCATACCACTCAGGCATGTTCGGTCATGAACCATCCCGCAATCGACAGGCGCTTGTGATCCCCCGCCGCTTGATCCACCCGGCACACTCGATGAAACCGAGGCACCGTAAACAGGACCAATGATCCCGGCTTGGGTGCGATGCAATGCGTGATGGTCAGTTCCGGCTTTCCGTTCGTTGGTTCGCCGGTGGCTGAGTAGATGATCAATTCTCCGCCCCAATCACATTCCCATACTTCATGAAAATAACTCACCATTGCGAGGCGGCGACGAGGAGCGATCCTCCCACCGACCGGACGACCTTGATCCGTATCATCGTGGACCGGAAGGCAGTCACCGGTACCATAGGAATAGTAGCTGAACCCTAAATGACGCCTGATGATGTTCGGAAATGACTCGATATACTGATGAATGCAGGGCATTTCCAACCGTCTCAACAAGAGTTGGCCTTGCGGCTGGGCGATCTCGGCTTTCGCCCAGTTTCCTGAATCGGGAAAGTCCTGCTGCACGTATGACATGTTCTGAAGTTGATTCCAATTCGCCCGGTCCATCGCTTGCCGAAACTCAACTCGTTCCTCGGCCGACCAGAAATTCTCGATGACGAGGACCGGCGTCTGATGGAACGAAAACGATTCGAGACCGACCGGCAGCAGCGCCTGCCTGACCTGCCCTGACTTGATGTTCATCTCACTACTCCAACATTCCCTGTTCGCCAAATCACTTACTCACCGACCCGCACCAACGATCCGCGTTCCTTGCAGACACTAAAGGTGTGATGAAACCACAGGATGACCGCTCCAAGATAGAGAAGATTCAACCCGCTGGCCAGGCCCAGACTGCTCAAGGGAGGCGCATGGGTGGCCAACAGGCCGCGCATGCCCTCGAACACATGTGCGGCGGGATTGATCGAAGCCACACCTCTCAGCCAGGACGGCAGAACTTCCATGGGATAAAACACGCAGGAGATCGGCTGAAACAGGAAGACCATGCTCCAGGCCAACACTTCCGCCTCCTGCCCGAACCTCATGATCAGCGAGGTCGTGAACACCCCGATGATCCAACCTGTCAGTACTAGATTCACGATGAACGGCATCAACCAAAGCCCGATGATGAAGATGTTATACCCGTAAAATATCCAGGCGCAGACTGACATGACCATCGACACCGCGGTGACTTTAAACAGACTCATCACCATGGTGGCCGCCAGGAACTCGCTCGGCGTAAGGGGGCTCGCGAACAGGTTCATCAGATTACGCGCCCAGATTTCTTCGAGAAACGAAATGGTAATACCCTGCTGCGCACGAAACAGCACGTCCCAGAGAATCAATGCCCCGAGGAGGAACGTGACCACCGCCGGCATCTGCCCTTGAAAAGTCGCCAGATAGACAGTGATGAATCCCCAGACCACCAGGTCGAGAAACGGCCAGTAGATGATCTCCATTACCCGCGGAAGACTGCGACGGTAGAGATACAGGTGACGAATCACCAGGGCTGCAATACGATGATAGGCCATCGTCAGCTACAGTTTCCCTTCACAAGGCTTCTCGTGACAGGACTGTTCGTAACAGGGCTTCTGGTGACACGGGGGCTCTTCAACCGGTTGTTCATGACAATGTCCGCATCCCTCCTCATGCACACCAAGCAGCTGATGCAGCATGAGGCGGCTGCCTTCCAGGACCGCCGGCCCTACTCGACGGCCATCCTCCAAACGACAGAACCCTGCGACAAGCAGCGCCAGCGGAATCCCGGCTAGACCGACATGCAGCGAAGAACTACCCAATCTCGCCGAATCCACCATCCAGAGCACTCCGCCCATCGCCCCCCCGGCAATGGCCGTGCTGCTGACGCTGCTCATGAAAATCGCCCATCCGCACGTCTGCCTTGTCAGGCCGATGGCGCCGACGGCGAGCCACAGCAATCCCCATCCAAACATCAGGCCCAACCCGCCGAGGAGCAAACCCACTCCGAACGACACTCCTGCGTCAATCATGACTGCCCGTACTCCCTTCCACCAAGAAACGACTCCGATTCGACGCCACTACTCGCGCGCTAATTTGAGAAACACGTCTTCCAGATCAGCCTGTCCGAATCTGGACACGATGTCCTTCGCCGTGCCCTCTGCGACGATTTTGCCTCGCTGTAGGAAGATAATACGATCCGACATTTCTTCCATCTCCCGCATGTTATGGGAGGTGTAGAGAATACTGAGTCCGGTGGCCCGCCGTTCTTCCAAGAGGATCGCGCGGATTTTGTGCGCAATATCCGGATCGAGGCTGGCCGTAGGCTCGTCGAGAAACAGCACCTTGGGCTCTGTAAGCAGCGCCTTGGCCAGTGTGAGCCTGGTCATCTGCCCGGACGAAAGTTTGCGAGTGAGCTTGCTCCGCCACTCACCCATCTCCAGCTTCTTCACCATCTCGTCGATGCGGCCGGCAATGTCGGACATTCCATACAATCGAGCGACCACGCTGAGGTTCTCTTCCACCGTCAGAGAGTAAGGTAACGAAATGTACGTGGAGGAAAAATTCACCTGCTGAAGAATCGCCTCCCGATTGGTCTGCAAGTCGAGCCCGAACATGCGGATTGAGCCTGAACTGGGAGTGACCAGTCCCAGCATCATCTGAAACGTCGTCGTTTTTCCTGCGCCATTGGGGCCCAACAGCCCGAGAATTTCACCTCGACCGATGTCGAACGAAATCCCATCCACGGCCGTGAACCCACCGAAGCGTTTGGTCAAATTGCGCACTTCGACGACCGAGGGCGACATAACGCGAGTAGTCCCGTGGATCAAAACGACAAGAATTCTGTGAGTTTCTCAGGCAGATGGCACGTCTCGCACTTCCGGCTCAGAACTCTACCTTCATACTCGGACTTATTATCGTGGCAGCGAAAGCAATCCGCCTGCGCCCGCTTGTGCAGAACGGAACCTTCCGGGTGCTCAGGCTTCCAGGGTCGGCTATCGGCCGACACATGCCCGCGCGGAATTACGATAGGGTAGCCTTTGATCGGCCGTTCGTGCACGACCGCTGCGTGACAGGTCGTGCAACCTTCACCCTGCCCCCGCTGTGCGAACGCGTCCATATGTTTGCGATGGCTCATAACCAACCCCACATCTTTCACAGGTGCAGGCAGATCCCGAGTCGCAATCTCCGACACCCGGAGAATGTTTCGATGGCAACTCAGGCACACGCCTGAATCGACATGCGCTTGCAGATTGTGAGGCTCAGTCGGTTTGCCGAAGAGATAGATCGCCACATCCCTGGTCCCATGCCACGCCTTATCCTGCAACCAACCTGACACACCGGGCCTGACATGGCAGGCCACACACTCCACCTCCTTATGGGATGATTCCAGCCAGCGCTCATAGGCCGGCTTAATGGTGTGACAGCTGGCACAAAATTTCGGGTGATTGGTCAGGGGAACCGCAACTCCCCCTAAAGCCACTGCGCCGGCCACGATTGCTCCGAGCACAATGACGGAGGGTTTACGCATCGTCCCGTTGAAGCTTGGGGAAGTGGCGAATGATCAATGCCGCGACACCGGCGACATCATCGGGGTCGAGAAGCGGGACCGAGGTCTCGACCGGCTTATTGGACACCACGGCCAAGAGACCGTCTTGCGAAACCGGCACCTCGCCGATCTGGTCGCGGACCACCACGATTTTCGGATACCCTTCGCTCCGCCAGCCTTCAGCGAGAATCAAGTCATAGGACGCATCCAGATACCGTTCACGAACATCCTCGACGTTCATATGGTCCGATACATCGGCGAACATGGCGAGGCTGCTCTTGGAAATGATGACCACACTGCTCGCCCCGGCTTGTTTGTGCCGCCAGCTGTCTTTCCCTTCGGTATCCAGATCGAAGCCATGGCCGGCATGTTTGACGGTCGCCACCTTATAGCCGGCCCGCACCAGTTCAGGAATCACGCGCTCGATCAGCGTCGTCTTGCCGCTATTGGATCGTCCAACAAAAGATAAAATCGGCACGGACATGAACAAGTTCCTTTCGCGGCTCAACAGCAGGAGGGGCGATGACCGGTTGATGCTATCGGTGACGCCTGCTCCAGCCAGGCCGATCCGCTGAGAAGCTGGACTGTGACTGCGTCGCCGGGATTGATACGTTCCACCTCAACGGGAATGTCGATCAGACAATTGGCTTTCACCATCGAGGTGAGAATGCCTGACCCCTGGTCGCCCGTCGTCCGGACCTTGAACACCCCGTCTTCCCGCCACAACACCCCGCGGAGAAAATGACGGCGATCGGTTCGCTTCGAAAACTTCTCCTGAAACACCGCCTCAAGCAATGGACGCCCATATCCACGCGCCCCGGCCAGCTTCAGCATGGCAGGCCGAACCAATTGTTCGAAGGTCACCATCGAAGAGACGGGATTTCCCGGTAACCCGAACGCCAGTTTTCCCTGAATCTTTCCGAACGCAAGGGGTTGGCCTGGACGGATCGCCAGCTTCCAGAAATTCATCTCGGCCCCTAAATCCCGGAAAACCGCTTTCGTAAAGTCGTAATCCCCCATCGATACGCCGCCGGAGAGCACGAGAATATCGGCATTCAATCCATGCGAAATCTTTTCTTTCAACGCAGCCGGCGTGTCTCGCGCAATCCCCAGCAAGATCGGCACACCGCCGGCCTCCCGCACCGCTGCGGCAATTCCGTAGCTATTCGAGTTAATGATCTTCTCTTCGCTGAATCGCTCATCGAGATCGGCCAGCTCATCGCCGGTCGATAAAATCGCGACCCGGGGACGCTGATAGACCAACACGAACGATTTGGCCAGGATCGCCAGCATCCCTGCTTCGCCGGAACGGATTGTTGTGCCTTTGGGAATGATGCAATCGCCCTTCTTCACATCCTCACCCTGCGGCCTGATATTTGAGCCGCGAGGCTCAGGCTTGAATACGCGTACCGAGTCGGGCGTATGCTCTGTGTCCTCAACCTTTAGCACGGTATCCGCACCCTTCGGAATCGGCGCGCCGGTCATGATCCGGATGGCCTGGCCTCTCCCCACGGATTTGACGGGCATTTTTCCGGCCGGCACATCCTCGATCACCGTCAATGTGACCGGCCTAGAAATCGCATGCTCCTGCTGAATATCCTCCGCCCGCACTGCGAATCCGTCCATCGCGGAATTGTCCCACGGCGGATTGTGGCGTTCGGCAATGATATCCTCACCGAGCACACGTCCCAGCGAATCCAGAATCGAAACCTTTTCAAGCCCCAGGGGAGTGGCGGCCTCCAGCACAATACGCTGAGCCTCGTGGAGCGGGGTCAATCCGGTTGTGGCATCAGGAGCTTTCACGCGTCACCGTCCCATCAATGTTGCTGACGCGGCGCCAGCTTGACCAATGATCCACTCTTCTTGCAGAACGCTTCGACCTGGTTGGCGATATCATGATATGCCTGGGCGGTCGCCGAATCGGAATTAAAGAGCGCAAACGGCTCGCCCGCATCACTCTGGGTCACAACATCAGGGTCCAACGGAATCCGTCCCAGGAAGGGAACACCCATGTCCGAAGCCGAGGCTTCGCCGCCGCCCTTGCGGAACACATTCACTTCCTTGTGGCAGTGAGGGCACTCCAAACCGCTCATGTTCTCCACGATGCCGATGATCGGCACTTCGCTGTCCTTGCAGAAGGTCACTGATTTTCGAGAATCCAAAAGCGCCACTTCTTGCGGCGTCGTAATGATCACGGCTCCGCTGACACCGCCCAAGAGATCGATGGTCGTCACCGACTCATTGCCGGTGCCGGGGGGCAGATCAATCAGCAGGAAATTGAGATCCTGCCATTCCACCCCTCCCAACAGCTGATTGATGAACTCATATTTGTAGGCATCGCGCCAGATGATCGGATCATCGGAATTCTGCAACAGGAACGACATCGACGCGATCTTCATGTTGTAGGCCTGAAACGGAATGATTCCGCCCGAGGTGCTGATCTTCAGCTTCTGCCCTTCCGCCCCGACCATCTTGGGAATGTTGGGACCGTGAATGTCCATGTCGCAAATCCCGACGTGCCATCCCTTAAGCGCGAGGCTGACCGCAAGATTGGTGGTGCAGGTACTTTTCCCCACGCCCCCCTTGTTGCTCATGACCAGGACCTTATATTCGATCCGCTCCATGCGTTTCGCGACGAGCCACCGGCTGTGACCTTCCTTGTCTTTCTGACATGTTTCATTCTCGTCGCAAATGGCGCAGGCCCACATATAGGTGCAGGCATCCCCACCGCTGCTGGAACCGGGCTGTGAAATGACGTTTAACTCGCGTGGCATCCTAGACTCCTCATAAATCGTATATCATGACGCGTGGGACAAACATGTGCGTTCGTCACGTTGCTGATTCCTATCCTGCGTTACCCTCGACGACCAGTCGGCACACCGACATATTCACCCTCACCGCCGCCGGACGGCATGGACGGTCCAGACTTTCCGAGACCGGGTCCCGCCGTGGCAACCGCCGGCACAAGCGCCTCTTCGGAAGCGACCGCCTTCTTCTTGTTGAATATTCCGGCACTCACGATCCCGACCTCATAAAAAATGTACATCGGCAGCGCCATCAGGCACTGATTGAAGGGATCCGGCGTCGGTGTCAGAATCGCGGCGAAGATAAACGCCGCGAGGAAGGCCCACTTGCGATACCGTTTCAGCAGCGGGGCATCCACCCAGCCGAGTTTGGCCAGCAGGGTAATCACCAGCGGCACTTCAAAAATGAGGCCGAAGACCAGAAGAAACCAGAGCGCGAATCCGACATATTGCGCAATCGACAGTTGCGGAATGAAGCCCGCATTCACACCATACGAAATCAAAAAGTTCAGAGCAAAGGGGAGCACAAAGAAAAACGAGAACAACAAGCCCATATAGAATGCCAGCGTACTCAGGATCACAAACGGACCGACGAATCGCCGCTCCTGCGCATGCAGACCCGGCACTACAAAATACCAGAACTCAATGAGAATGTACGGGGTTCCCAGCACCAGCGCAAAAAGACCGGCCACCTTGACGTTCTGCCACAGCGCTTCAGCCGGCGCGAGAAAAACGAAGGGGACGGTAGGAAGATCGGTGGGGATCCAGGAAAGAGATCCGGGAACGAACATATTCTGGAGCGGAACCCGGATCCACTTCACCAGCGTATCGGCATAAAAAAACGTGCCGACAAAGATAATCGCCGTCACGATGACGGCACGGGTCAGCCTGACCTGGAGCTCCACCAGGTGCTCCATGACCGGCATTTTTTTATCTTCAAGCGGCTTAAAGACCGTATCTTGCAGCCACTCTTGAAACTTGAACCCGTCAGCCATTCACAATCGCTTTCAGCAGAAGGCCTTCAGCCATCAGCCGGATAGGCTTGATAGCTGAAAGCTGTCCGCTGGTTGCTGTCTACTTCGGGTTGACGGCTACGAACAGATTATTCCCCTGCCGACTCAGCAGAAGCACAACCATTTCGTCCTTCTTTATCTTAGCTGACGCCTTCTGGTAATCCTCAAGGGTCTTGACCACTTCGTGGTTGACCTCTTGAATCACATCACCGCGCTGCAACCCTGCAGATTCGGCAGCGCTGCCGGCCTCAACCGAACTGACCACCACACCACTGGTTTTTGCTGGCAGATTCAACTGGCTCTGCATCGCGGCATCAAGCAGCTGAACGCGCAAGGATGCCAGAACATTGTCTGGCGGTTTGACGGTCTCGGTCTGAGGGGCGGCAGGACCCGGCTCCCTCTTGGCGAGCACTTCATCCGACGGCCGCTCAGCCACCTTGACCTTCAGGATCTGCTCTTTCCCTTCGCGCAAAATCTTGATGTCGGCGTCTTTTCCGACGCTCATACGCGCCACCAGGTTTCGCAATTGGCTGACGCTCTGCACTTCTTTGCCGTTGAACGCAATGACTACATCGCCACGCCGCATACCGGCGGTATGGGAGGGCCCGTTCTCGTTCACATCGCTGATAAGCACGCCTTTGCGCTGCTCAGGCAGCTTGAAGGATTTGGCCAGTGCCGGGGTAATTTCCTGAATGGCCACGCCCATCCACCCGCGCACCACTTTACCGGTCTTCGTCAAACTCTCCACGATATCGGTGGCGATGCTGCTCGGAATGGCAAAACCGATGCCCTCAGATCCGCCGGTGCGCGAGAAGATCGCTGTATTAATGCCGATCAACTTGCCTTCCATATTCACCAGGGCGCCGCCGGAATTCCCCGGATTGATGGCCGCATCGGTTTGAATAAAATCTTCGTAATCGGCAATGCCCACGTTCCCGCGTCCCAGGGCGCTGATAATGCCCAAGGTCACGGTCGAACTCAGCCCGAACGGGCTGCCCACCGCAAGCACTAGGTCTCCAACATGCAGTTCGTCGTAGTCGGCCCACTTCATCGACACGAGATCTTTGGCTTCAATCTTGATGATGGCCAGATCCGTCTTCGGATCGGTTCCGATGATCTTGGCCGGAAATTCCCTGCGGTCCGACAAGGTCACGGTGATTTGGGTCGCGCCTTCGACCACATGATTATTCGTGACGATATACCCGTTCGGATCGAGAATCACGCCGGATCCGGCGCTCTGCTCGGGACGATGAGGACCACCACCGGGAGGGCCTGGAGGGCCTCCGGGGCCACCGGGCGGTTCCATGCCGGGCGGCTCATCGCCGGGTCCGGGAGGCGGGCCGCCGAATGGTCCGCCCGGAGGAAGCTGGCGCCGGCCTTCGCGACGGCCTTCGCCTCCACCGGTGACCGCAATGTTGACGACCGCCGGCGTTACCGCCTTGACAATTTCTGAGAATCCTTGCGCAAACGCCGGGGGAACACCTGCTGCCTGAGCCTGATGCCCGGGCTGCATTCCGCCGACTAAGAGCATGGCAGCGATCATGGGGATCCCTGCCAACACGGACAGCACTTTCCTGCGCCGATGTCGATACGTCATGTGTACTCCTCTGGAAGCCTGAAAATGGGGGACCATCCTCCGCGCCATCGTGAACAAATCATTCTACACTAATCACAGAATCGCCTTCAAAGAGGAAAACGCAGGGCCGGTTTCTCTGAGGAACGGTAGTCATGGCTTGGACCTGGCGGCCAACTCCACGTCTCGCTGTTCGACCCAGGCACGCTGCAGATTTCCAGCTAATCGCTTCGCCGCCTGCTCCATAGACACCACGCGCAGCGTCACGGGGGCGCCTTCATAGGACGGCGGCCAGATGCGCCGCTCCGGATCCTGCGGCCGCAGATAAATCACCGGATACCATTGCGAAATTCCAGGCGCGGTGGGGCTGTCCAACGTCGCCATGGCTCGCCCCTCCGCCTGGAGAAGCTGCCGGCCTGTTCGGCCATCCAACAAGGCTGCTTCCGCCAGGGACCAATTGTCGCGACGGAACCCGGGCTGCCGGTGCGTCGTCCAGCCGAGAAACAGGGAGACGGGGGACTCCTGCTCCGTACTCGAAAGGATCACGACCAGAACATAATCCACACCCTCCTGCCCGGCGAGGTCGATCCAATTCGGAGGAGGCGCTCCCACCGGAATTTCACCCAGATTAACCACCCGTTCAATGACAATGGAGAAGCCCCGATTGAGCTGCCCCCTGAGCACCTCAGCCACTCTTGCCTGAGCTTCTTCAGGCAAGACTGGGGCGGCCTCCTGAGCCGACCGATCGGCCAGCACGACCAGCGCGGTTCGAAGGAGACGCTGCACCGGAAGCCCGGGGCTTGCTGATTCGCCCGTTACGACAGGGGCGACGTAGTGGCTTAACCGGCTGGGCGGAGTCGCCACGGCGCAACCGGCAAGCAACAGCGCCCCGACCACCCAAACAATCCCGCACTGGTTCCGCCTCATCGCAACCTCCCGGCCAGAGAGCTACGCCTGGGCACCTACAGTCCGTGAGTTTACGATCACCCCCGGTCGATGACTCTGTCAAGACCCTGTGCACACGGCTTGCATTTCTCCCCTCGGTCAGATACGGTGGCCACCATTCGCCTTCAGCAGACGGATCGGTCCCGTCACACTCCGACACGAGGCTGTCCCGACGTGACACCGTGCTCGACTCAGACGCCTTCTCTTTCAATCATCATCCCGGCCTATAACGAGGCGCGCCGTCTTCCACTCTGCCTGGAGAGAATCATTACTTATTTGGACCGTCGCGGCCGGAGCTACGAAATCCTGGTCGTCGACGACGGCAGCCACGACCAGACCGCGCAGGCTGTCGAGTCGGTAGCCCGTCATTGTCCGCACGTGCGGCTCATTCGGCTGACCGGCAACATGGGCAAAGGCGCGGCCGTCCGCCGTGGCATGCAGGCCGCACGGGGCGCCTATCAAATGTTTGCGGACGCGGACGGAGCCGCCCCGATCGAAGAACTGGCACGGCTGGAATCGGCACTTCTGGCAGGTGCAGATCTCGCCATCGGATCACGGGCCCTGGCCTCACAGGATCCCGCCTTCACTGTCCAGGCACGCTGGCATCGAAGCCTGCTGGGAACCGTATTCAACCAGATCGTTCAGCGCCTGGGTCTTCGCGACATTTCCGACACTCAGTGCGGATTTAAGCTGTTTCGTCGATCGATCGCGCAGGACCTGTTTTCGGTCGCCTGCGTCGACGGCTATGCATTCGACCTGGAGCTGCTCTACGTCGCGCGACAGCGCGGCTACCGGCTTGCGGAGGTCCCGATCAATTGGATCGACCAGCCGGGTTCGAAAGTCCGCCCCTGGCGCGACGGATTCGTCATGCTGCAAGAACTCCTGGCCATCCGGAAACGTGACGCGCAAGGCCTATACGAGCCCCTGCTTCGTCTAGCGCCGAGCACGGTCGAACCCGCCTTAGCTTCCATCGAACCCACCCACTTTTAGCAGACCCGTCCAACCGGTCACCCCTTCCGTCGCATAATTACGACCTTGGCATCGGCATAGATGCTCCGCCAGGCGTGATGAGCCTCCAAGGCCCGCGCGAGCGCGCTACCCCGCTGGATCACACCCCAATCGACCGCGTAACGATCCAGCACCGCCAAACGTGGTGCGTCTTCGCGATTCAAATCTGCATAATCCTGGAAAATCGCCCGTTCTCCTATCCGCCACGCAGGCATGCGACCATCGATGAAGATTTTCTCTCCGGGAAGTTGCCACAGCAAAAATCCACCGTAGCCATAATCATTGTAGAGCCTGGTGCCCACTTCCGTGCGATGGTTCCGGATCCATCGCACGGCTTCAATCGGATATTCCGTCTGTTCCAGATACACCTCGGGCGATATCCCCGATACCCAGACATGCACCAAATGTTCGCTTCCCAAAGCGTAGAGGACACCGGCCGTCCCCATGGTCAGCACCAGCAGAGCCGTCGCCGCCTGCTTCTTGAGAATCGGTAACCACCGGACGCAGGAACCCACCGCAAGCGCAAGCAACTCCGCCATCAACGGGAGGCTCACGATCAGGAACAGCGTGACGTTCCGCCAATGCCGTAGCGACAACCCCAACATGAGCACCAGCACGGCCCATCGAACCGGCTCTATCCGCCGATACCATCCGGCCATCAGACACCCGAGCCCGGCCAGATACATCCCGTAGGCCTTTCCCGCCCACCCCTGGACGGACACCGGTTGCCATTCCCGCAATGCCTCGATCATGAACCGGTCGGTCAAGGACTCATAAATTTCCTGGTAGAGACGCCATCCATAAGGATTCAGGAAGGTGACCGCCATCGCAACGCCCAGCGCAAGCGCAAATCGGCGAAGATCGTCCCAACTGAGGACCGGCTCATCGAGCAAGCGTGCGACCGCCGGCCGTGCGGTGACTATCTTCATGATGATGGAGAGGCATAACAACACCACGGACAGGAAAAGACCCGCCGTGAACCCGCCATGCAGGTTCGCCCAAAGCAGGAACAGCGGGGGCAGGCCCCAGACCCATGCCCGCCTTCCTTCCTGAACGTGGCGCCATCCCCATAACAGAATTGCGACCCCGAGCAGACTGACTAGTTGCGTGCGCGCGCCAAGAAAGGGTAATGCCACCCACAGGCTCGCCACGATCGCTGCCAAGCGATAGGTCCGATACACTCTGGCCTGCATTGAAGCCACCCCCCAGGCCAGCACCGTGACACCGCCAAAGAACAGGATCAAACCCAGTCCACCCGACGGATCCATCACACGGTAGATCACCCCCAGCAGGCCATCGGTCAACCAGGCATGCTCGATCCACTGCCAATCCGCCATCGTGTGGGAGTAGGGATCAGTCTCCGGCAACCGCCAGCCATGGGCAATCAAGTCCAGCCCGGCGCGTAGATGCCATCCCAGGTCCGGCTCTACC
Organism: Nitrospira sp.; assembly: GCA_040376625.1. Classification (GTDB taxonomy): domain Bacteria; phylum Nitrospirota; class Nitrospiria; order Nitrospirales; family Nitrospiraceae; genus Nitrospira_A. Next base: position 13,849 of record JBEIQG010000051.1, read on the forward strand.
AGCGGCTGCAGCGCAAGATTGAATATGAAGCCGACCAGAAGTGAATCGAGTAAGAGAACGATCAAGCGCTGAGAGGAAGGATCTCCAACACGAACGGGCTCAGCAGGCATGATTCGATACGGCCAGTAGTGATGACCTTCCCACCAGTAAATTGCCGAGGACTAACCACTCCACCTGCGTCCGCTGGAAGCAATGGACCGCATCTGCCGGCGTACAGACAATCGGCTCCTGCACATTGAACGACGTATTCAGCAACACCGGGACACCCGTGAGACGCCCGAACGCGGACAGGAGATCATAAAATCGCTGATTGGCCTCACGAGTCACCGTCTGAACGCGGGCCGTTCCATCGACGTGCGTGATGGCCGGGAGGGTTCCTCTCGCAGAGGCCTTCACCCGCACCGTGAACTGCATGTACGGCGATGGGGCCGGCAACTCAAAAAACTCCTGCGCCTGATCGGCGAGCACCGACGGAGCAAAAGGACGAAACGCCTCACGGCATTTCACTTTCTTATTGATCAATTCTCGCACATCCTCCCGCCGCGGATCCGCCAGCAGACTGCGATTTCCCAGGGCACGAGGGCCCCACTCCATCCGACCTTGATACCAGAAGACGAGCCGTCCCCGTGCCAGCTCGGCGGCAACCCGCTCGTAGAGCTGTTCATCCGTCAGGGACTCGGCCACCAAGCCCGCTTGCGAGAGCGCCGCCCGACAGGCAACTTCATCGAATTGTGGCCCCAGGTACGCATCGGGCAAGCGGCACCTTCCCGCATTTCGTTTGCGCCTCGCCGTCAACCACAAGGCCGCGCCCAGCGCCGCACCCGAATCGCCGGCGGCCGGCGGCACATAGACCTCCTTAAAACCGAGTTCAGCACGCAGCCGCCCATTGGCCACACAGTTATAAGCAACCCCGCCTGCCAGACAAAGCGACTCAACCTGGGTGAGGGTGCGCAGGTGGCGGCCGAGGTGCAACAACGTTTCCTCCAGAACCACCTGGGCGCTGGCAGCCAGATCGCGGTGCCGTTGGGTGATGTCATCCGTCGAACGCCGTGGCACACCGAACAGGCGGACGAATCCCTCCACAAAGGAGCCCGCCCTGGCGAGATGAAAATCAAGTAATCGGACATTCAACTCGAATCGACCTCGAGACAGCAGCCGCACAATGTTCTGACGCAACGCGGGAGCAAACCTCGGCTCCCCGGATGACGCCAGACCCATCACAATGTATTCGTCCTGGTCGGGGCGAAACCCGAGAAACGCCGTCATCGCCGCGTAGAACTGCCCGAGCGAATGGGGGAGCGGAGTGCGATCCAACACCGTGATCTGATTGCCTTCACCTGTCGCCATCAGGGTAGTATCAGCTTCAGACGCGCCATCCACCACGAGAATCGCCGACCGTTCGAAGGGCGACACGAGAAACGAACTGGCGGCGTGGCACAGATGGTGATCGAGAAAGACCGGTCGGATGGCGCCCGAATCCACGCGCCTCGTCAGTTCCTCACGCAATCGAAACAGTTCCAGCCACTCCCGGCTGACTCGCTCCAAAGAGCGAGTCCCTTTTACTCGAAACAGCTGCGGGGAACGTATCATGGCTGTCAGGGCGAGCCAGGCGCGCCGGCCGACCTGCCAATATTTCCAGGGAACGGCAATGGCTTCGACCTCGCGAAGTGCGACTCCGGCCTCATGCAGGCAATACCGCATCGCCTGTACCGGCAGCGCCGTCACGTGCTTCCGGCGAACGAAACGTTCCTCTTCCGCCGCAGCCACGATGCGACCGTCACAAACGAGCGCCGCCGCCGCATCTCTCATATTGGAGAGGCCCAACACTTTCATGACGAATCCGCATCCCCTTCCGATCATGATCCGACACACAGGCGGCGGTAGAATAAACGAGGCCTATACGAGCCGCAAGCCACACCGGCGGTCGGTTGCAAAGCCTCCACCTTTCCTGTACCGTTCCTCCTTCAAAATACGGCGTAGAGGAGACCTCGGCTTGATGACGCACCGCGCACTCATTCTTGGAATGCTCTTAATCCCCGTGCTGGCTTCCGCAGGCTGCGAAAGTATCAAATCCCGGTTTTCCCGGCAGACGCTGCCGGATCTCGGCCCGCCGGTCCCCCTCACTATTCAAATGGACGTTGACCCGTCGTTGTCGGCCGCCAAGACCGAATACATCGACGGCTGCGGCCGGATCCGGCCGTTTTCTATTGGTCCGACCGTAGAAGACATGCTGATACAGGCCGCCCATCAGACATTTCACGCGGTGGTGCTTCCCGGCAGTCATGACAGTGCCGGAAAACCGGACGTGACGGTGCGGATACGCATGCTGGACCCTCGATTCAAGATTCAACCCGATGCGCTCTATGACCGTGCCCCCGCCGAACTCAGCCTGGATGCGCTCGCGGAGTTCTTCGATGCAGCCGGCGCACCGCTGGCCGAGCGGCCCTTGCAATCGACACGCAAGGAGCGGCTGCAGCTTGAGCTCACCCAGCAGCGCTGTGACTACATCGTTGATCCCCTGCTTCAGGACGCGTCCACCGTGCTGGCCACGCAGTTCATGCAGGAAGCACGTGTGCTGCTTGACCCTACGCATGCGGCAACGGCCGCGGCCCCACCCGCTTCCGTCGCGCCTGCCGAATCCGCCCAGAAGACGGCCGACATCGTCCCTGCCAACGCGACCACCACGATGGCATCCCCCCTGTCATTTAAAGCCACGCTTCTCGATGAAAACAGCAACCTAATTCTCGAAGGCGGCGAACGAATACGCGTACGGGTCGACATCGTCAACACCGGCTCCCGGACGGCACAGCCCACGACTGTTCAACTCGCCGGCCCGGCGGCGTTGATCGCACAATTCCCGGCGACGAAATTATCCACGGGCACCATTGAAGCAGGCGCCTCCAAGTCACTCGAGTTCATCGCCACCCTGCCGCCGTCGCTGAACTCGCAGCAGGCGGAATTTCAGGTCTCCCTGGCAAGCGGAGCCGGGCAACCCGTCCCCGCACCTCAGATGCTACTGGCCTCGGTACGGGCAGCCGGCATCACGACCGACGATGTGGATCAAACTCCCGCTCCGACGGCGGGCGGACAGCGATCCGGCGACTATCTGTTATCCATCGGCATCAGCAGCTATCGCGAGCAGCAGATCAGCGCGCGCAAATACGCCGCCCAGGATGCCGAAATGGTCGCAAACTATTTACAGACGCTGGGGGGGATACCTAAGAATAACGTGCGGTTGTTGCAAGACGGGAGTGCCTTACGCCCCGATATTGAAGAAGCTGTGCTCGATTGGCTTCCGTCAAAACTCACGCAGGACTCCCTCGTCACGGTGTACTTCGCCGGGCAGGCGGTCGTCTCACCGACCGGAGACATCTTTCTGATTCCCTACGATGGTTCCTTGGGATCAACCTCCCGCCTGTATCCTCTGAAAGATCTGGAGGCGGCGCTGGAACGGTTGAAAGTGAAGCAAGTCCTGTTGGTATTCGACGGGACCGTTCTCAAAAACGGCGGTGAGGGGCGCTCGAAAGTCACAGCACCGAAATGGACGAGAGCGGGAGGAAAGGTATTACACCTGATCGGCGCCACAGGTTTCGGGAAGAGCCTGGAGTCTGATACGTTACGCCATGGTTTGTTCACCTATTACCTCTTGCGAAGCCTTCGTGGCGAGGCAGATTTCAATCGGAATGGGGAGGTGACCATCGGCGAGATCGCAGAGTATCTCAACCGAAAGGTCCCGACCGCAGCTCGCACTACCTTCAGACAAGAACAGCAGCCGCAAGTGTTCCCTGCACTGCGTGCCCCCGACCAGGGGATGGACGTGGTTCTTACGAGACCATCTGCGATACCCGCGACCGACAAGCCCTGAAGCACGCTTCAATTCCTGCCAACTGACTCACCCGAATCCCAACAATTTATAGCTACATCAAGCAGGGAAGGTCACCTTCCCTCATGGGATCGGTATATGGATTCAAGAACGGGGTTCACGAACAAAAGAAAGGGGGCGTCGAGGATATCCTCGA
>JBEIQG010000141.1:0-10127 GCA_040376625.1 Nitrospira sp.
CCCGGAAATCGCCACCTTCCTGGCTCCGGCCGTTGATCTCCTGCATTTGCACGGGCATTCCCGTCTGGTGCATTCGCTGCTCCTGAGAGTCAGCGCATCCTCCTCTCATACCTTGTTTCTGATAGCCTATGCCAGCTTGCTGTATTCCGTCTTCCTGCTCGTTGAAGGTTGCGGCCTCTGGCTTGAAGCTTCGTGGGCTGGTTATATGGCTGTCATCTCTAGCAGTGTGTTCCTGCCGGTCGAATTTTATGAAGTGCTGGAGCATCTCTCGGTCATGCATGTGACGATGCTCTGCCTCAATATCGCCGTCGTAGGATACCTGGTCGCGCAACTGGAGGGACGGTCGATGCGGTGATGTTCGAAGCCTCGTGTTGCCTCGTGCGCCGGCCCAGGGAGATGCCTAGCTGCCGATCTGCTCGAAGAGCGGTACAAGCAATCAAACTGGAAGGAGACATTATGGCTGAAGTAAATTCCATGTATCACGCCCAGACCAGAAGTGACGAGCTCAAAGGCCAAATCGAAAAACTCGAAGGACTCGCTCACCATACGGCCGTGAACCCCACATTCGAGCGGTTCGATGCGGAAACGGAAGACATCCTCATCAAAATATATGGCGTGAACCATAAGTATGTGGAGTCGTATAAGTACGCCACGGTGGGAGAGGCCGAAGCGCTGGTGAATCTGCCTGAATCGGCTCAGGAACCGCAGACCCGGGATATTCCGAAGAAAGGGCTGCAGCAACGCCGGCAGGTGTTGCAGAGCATTCTGACCGATCTGCAGGAACTCGAAAGACAAGAGGCCGAAGTACTCACGGGCGAAGATCGCGAAGATCCTCCCGGTCCCAGCTAAGCTCCCCTTCCATCGCGTTCACCGGGTATGGAGGTGAGCGCGTCGCTCGGATCCCGTTCTCACGGGAATAGTTCAGTCCGCAACTATCGGCTTTACGGTCAGCGCGGTCGCCAGCAGCGCGAGTTATCGCCCGCTTTCACGAAGGGTGGCGAGGTACGCGACAAGGTCGCGTATATCCTCGTCCCGGAGAAGCGTCTTGGGGTACATGGCTGTGCCGGGGTGGCCGCGTTTGATCGAGCGGTAGCGGTCCTCGTCGTTTTGCGATTTCAGCTTGGCTGGGTCGCGGAGGTCGGCAGGCGGTGCCGGAAGCGAATCGAGCCGCTTGATCAGGTCAGTGGACAGCGGCGGACGCCGATCCAGATATCCGTCGATTCCGTGGCAGATCGCGCATCCACCGAGTTCATGATAAAGCAGCCGACCGCTCTTGGCATCACCCCTCAGGGAGGTGTCGGTTTTGGACGGGACAGCGGGCGGCGGCGCCGTACCGCGGATGGAAGCCAGGTAAGGAAGCAACATAAGGATCTCTTGGTCGGAGAGGGCCTCTTTCGAGAGTGGATACATGGCGGTGCGGAGATGGCCGTGCCGGATTGCCTCGACCCGTTGTTTGTCGGTGGAGAGGGAAAGCGTGGTCCCTTGCCGCAGGTCCGGTGGCGCAGGGCTGAGACGTTCGATATTTTCCCGGATGTTTTTGGTGAGTTGCGAGGGCAACCGGTTTCTGTCGCCATCGATGCCATGGCAGGTGGAGCAGAGTCCCTTGCCGTTGAAGATCGCCCGGCCTTGCTCGGTATCCGACGGCTCGTTGCCCGGCTTATTCCGAGGGGGGGATCCGGCCCAGAGAAGTGAACCGGCAATCAACGAGACTGCGAGACAGAGCCCTCCAGTAAGGGCTATTCCGATGTGGCCTGCTCGCCTCGGTGACGTGCGTAAGGGTGTGGACATGGTCCCGGTCCGGTCGGGTGGCTGTCGGAACTGCTTCCTGCATCATAATCGATGAGGGGTGTGCAGTGCCAAGTCTGATGGCGGAGAAGCGTCATGGTGCCCAGTGCGGGGGTCTGGTTACACGCTCAGGATCTCGGTACAATGCGCATCAGTGAGGGACACATGATTCACACGGCTATGAATATGACAGACCACCGTCAATGCGTTGCCCTGTCGGGCTGTTTTCGCGGCAAGCTCTGTGAACAGCTCATGAACAGGGCCGGGCGTCCTGTGGAAAAGGGTGAACTCGTCTACGGTCTCGGCGATTCCGCGCAAAGTGTCTTTTTTCTCCGGCGGGGATTCGTAAAATTAACGTCCCTGACCGAGGATGGGCGTGAATTGATTCTACGCCTGCATCAAGCCGGAGAGGTTTTCGGGGAACTCTGCCATTGCACCGGTGAGCGTCGCGAACAGGCCGTGGCGATGGAAGACAGCGAGATCGTTGAGCTGAGCTTCGACGAATTTGTGGCCCACCTGCAGAACAATCGCCCGGCCTTTCTCTTGTTTCTCTCCAACGTGGCGCAGCAGCTGTCGGCGGCCTACGACCAGATCCAGACCCTCTCGTTCAGCAGCACCATGGAGCGATTGGTGCGGACGCTGGGTCGACTGGCCGATGAATTCGGCGAGCCGGACGGCGAGTGGGTCAGGCTCACGCATTATTTCCGCCAGGATGATCTGGCGCAGATGATCGGCGCGCGCCGGGAAGTGGTCTCGACCCTCCTGAACCAGTTGCGCGAGCAGGGGCTCATCAATTACGCACGGAAGGACGGGCTGCTGCTGCATCGTGCCGGCCTCGACCAGTTTCTGGTTTCTGCCGAAAAGTCCTCCGCCACTCTGAATCAATCCGGCGTCTAACCTCCTGACCTCCCCCGCAATGTTATCCCGCTAACTTACAGGGCTGCTCCCGTTCTGTATCCTTGCCCATCGTTGCTACAGCCGATGTCGGCTGATCCGGCGTGACGCCTTCATTCTTTTTCACAGGAGGTGTGTGATGGCCTAGGTAGCGGCTTGTGCTTTGAGGTGAGGGGTCGTTGCATTTTTATCTGAAGAAAAGGAGATGTTCCATGCGTAAGATGGTTCGTGCGTTTTCGGTGTTGATGCTGGCTCTGTTTCCGGTTGCCTGTGCCCATAGTGCTGATTCGCCCGATGCGGCAGCACCTCAAGCGGCGACGGCGCACCCGAGCAAGGTCGCGGAGACCAAAGCCGTCCTCCGGGATCTCTGGCTCGGTCATATCCTGTCCATTCGAAATGTCGCCGTGGCGACGATGGATAAGAATACATCTGCACGGACTGCGGCCGAAGCGAGTGTCGTGGCCAATGCCGAGCAGATTGCCCGGTCGATTGAGCCGTTCTACGGCAAGGCGGCGTCCGACAAGCTCTTTACGCTGTTGGCCGGCCATTACGGCGCCATTCGCGATCATTTGGACGCGACCGTTGCAGGGGCGGCGGGCCAGCAAGACGCGGCGATGAAAGCCCTCACTGCGAATGCGGCCGAAATCTCGACGTTCCTCAGCGGCGCGAACCCGTATTTGCCGAAGGATACCTTGATGGGCCTGCTCATGGCCCACGCTGCGCACCACATCACGCAGTTTCAGCAGTTGAAGGACGGAAACTACGTGCATGAGGCGGAGACCTGGTCGGGCATGAAACAGCACATTTACGTGGTGTCCGATGCGCTCACACAGGCGCTGGCGGCGCAATTCCCTACGAAGTTTTAGGGCGATTATTCGCGCATCGACGGTGTCTCGACTCTGATTATTTTCGGAGGCCGGATTCAGGCAGCCAGGCAGCGGGGTCTCCGCTCCTGGCCGCCCCCGCGTGACGTCTTCACGCCGGTCGATCCTCTTCGACTTCTTCCTTCCGGTCCTGCGCGCTTGCTTGCTCAGGGGCGGGAGATCCCTTCGTCTGAACTGCTCGATACTACGTACTAGTGGTTTTCTCTGTGCTTCCTATTTGAGTGACCATTTCGTTTCAGGTTCCGACAATAATCGGAACCAATCTGTTTCGCCGGAACCGCACGCTTTTTCTTGAAAACGGAACGGCTACTTGCCTAGAGTGCAGCGGCCGCAGATTGTTTCATCATCAGAGGAGGATGGTATGCGCAGGAACTGTAAGCCGTATGTGTTCGGTGGGGCCCTGGTGCTGGCCCTGGTTGTGGGTTTTACCCCCGCTTTCTCCCAGGCTGCCGAATGGGTGCACGAGGGAATGGCTGAAGAAGGGAAGTTCACGGCAGGCTTTCGTGTAGGTCCCAGCTTCACTACGCAGAGCGCCGGTGTTTCGACAACCGGTCCGGCCTTGAATTTTCAAGGCATGTTTGGGCTCAACCGGTGGTTTCGTCTGGGCATGATGCTCGAGTGGGAAAATCATGGGGTCGATAGACCTCGAAGCGGGTCCCTTAACACCGTGACGCTTCTTCCGGTGAACCTGGAGTATCGTCCCGGGCATTTCGGCAACTTCATCCCCTACTTCACGACCGGTCTGGGCGTGAACATCAATACGAAGGATGTGAAAGATACGTTCGCCTGGCGGATCGGCGGGGGCATCGACTATGCTCTGACCAATCTGGTCCAGGGTGCGCCGAAGGGCCTGATGTTGAATATGGAAGCGGCCTGGAAGCGTAACCATCCCGACAGTGACGGCTCTACCATGGGCCTGCTCTTCGGTGTACGCCATACCTTCTAAGCCCGACCTCGAACGTTCCAACGTGCCCCCGAACGGGAATGACGCGATACCTGAGCAGTCAGTAGCGGTTCAGCCGTTGCTGGCTGCTCTTTCAGCCTCCTATTTGAGCGATCACCTCTGCCAGCAGGACTTCGATGACCCTGCTCACTCTCTGCTGAAAATGCTGCTGATCATCTTCTGATGGGCGCGAGCATGGCCCCGGAGGATTGTGTTCTGTTTGATGTGGGCGGGTGGGCTGAGCGGTGAGCCATGGCTGAAGTCTCCCCCCGATCAGCCGTCGGCGGGTTTATGCCGGAGATATTCGCGGAGGAGGTCTCGCCAGGTGATGATGCCTTCGAGTTGCCCGGTTGTTGTGACGACGGGGAGGCAGGACACGCGATGCTCAAGCAGCAGTCGTGCCGCTGCTTCCACGGTTGTGTCGGCTTCGACCGTGATGAGTTTCCGGCTCATGATTTGATGGGCGCGTTTGTTGAGCGTCGCCCGATCGCGATCGGTTTCGGACAATGTCCCGATATTGGGACTCACCGCCTTGAGCAGATCGCGATCTGAAATGATGCCGAGCAATTCCCGACCTTCCACGACCAGCAGGTGATGGAAATGAAATTCATTGAACAGGTCCCGCGCTCGAGCGAGAGAATCGTCCATGGTGACGGTGACGGCTCGTGTCGACATGATGGCACGTACTGTCGGCTGTGCGATGGTGTTGGAGGGGACAACCGGAAGAGGCCTGTTTGCGGAATCATTGGGGTCCGGTTGGGACATGGACGGTCCTCATGGGCAGGAATCGGAAAGTGCCTGTCGTTCTGCCTTCTCGCTATGCCTCCGTTATCGGCCGGCGGGAAGCCATTCTTGAGAGTCTGGCCCGACTTGGGCGCGGGCCGGAGGGCGGGGTCAAATGGCCGAGTGCGGGGAATGTTCTGCGGGAGGGGCTCGCTCGGGCGTCCCGCTTCCTGTCCGGACTGAGGCGGTTCTGCTCGTCCTGTGCATCCGCAGGGGCGGGAATTCCTGCTGGTCCGGCGTGATGGGGAAGTCGGTCTGTCGCCGGTGCGGGAGCCGACCGCAGAGCCCCTGCTGTTTCATTCGGCCGCAATGTGTTATAAGCTGACTGTTTCTCTCGCCCAGTAATCATGTTTCATTGCAGTGTGTTGTCGAATCAATCCAGGCCTTCGCGGATCGCACGATCGTCAGACCGTCAGTTCCGAGAGGATGCACAGGGGGAATGAACCAGGATGAGCAAGAAGGAAATCGATGCAGCGCGGCGACTGATGAGCCTGATGTTCAAGGCGCATCCTTGGCACGGAGTGTCCATGGGGGACCACGCGCCTGACTTAGTGACGGCCTATATAGAAATTGTGCCGACCGATACGGTGAAATATGAGGTGGACAAGGCCAGCGGCTTCCTCAAGGTCGACCGTCCGCAACGGTTTTCCAATTATTGTCCGTCCTACTACGGGCTGATCCCTCAAACCTATTGCGGCGAGCGCGTAGCGGAACTGTTCGGGGCGAGGGCCGGCCGGCCGGACATGATCGGAGACGGCGATCCGCTCGATATCTGCGTGTTGACCGAAAAGACGATTCCGCACAGCGATATTCTGTTGACGGCCCGGCCCATCGGCGGATTCAGCATGGCCGACGGCGGCGAGGCGGACGACAAGATCATCGCGGTCATGCGGGACGACGCCGTCTACGGGTCGTTTACCGATCTCAAGGAATGTCCGGCGGCACTCCTGGATCGGCTCCACCATTATTTCCTGACCTACAAGCACGCGCCGGGATCGACGCAGCACAAGGTCGAGATTACCAGCATCTACGGACGCGATGAGGCGATAAAAGTCATTCATGCCAGTCACGACGACTACAAGCAGAAATTCCCTGAGTTGGAATTCATGTGGCCCGCCAGCATGAACAGCTAGTACTACCAAGAAAGGTTTATCCCCCCCTGATGAAACACACCACGACGCATTCGCAAACAGAGCCGGCGGCCAAGGGATTCTCTCCCGGTTTTGCCGCGCTCGGATTAGAAGCCTCGTTGTTGACCACCCTGGAAGCTTTGGGCTACGAAGAGCCCACGCCGATTCAGCGTGAAGCCATCCCTCCGCTCCTGGAGGGACGCGACCTGCTGGGGCAGGCGGCCACGGGCACCGGAAAGACAGCGGCGTTTGCGTTGCCGCTCCTGCAGCGGATCGCTCATGGGCCACGGCAGCGGCCCACGGCATTGGTGCTGGTGCCGACCCGTGAACTCGCCGTACAGGTGAGTGAGGCGGTACAGCGGTACGGGAAGGAACTGCGGATCGGAGTGCTTGCCCTGTACGGCGGTCAGGCAATGGGACCGCAACTGCAGGCCCTTCGGCGGGGAGTGGAAGTGATTGTCGCGACGCCGGGGCGGGCTCTGGATCATCTCCGCCGCAAGACCTTAAAGCTCGCCGATCTCCAAGTGGTGGTGCTCGATGAGGCGGACGAAATGCTCGACATGGGTTTCGCCGACGACCTTGATGCCATTCTGGAACAAACACCGGCGTCCAAGCAGACCGCGTTGTTCTCGGCAACCATGCCGCCGCGGATTGCGTCCATTGCCCGCCGGCATTTGAAGAATCCGGTGGACGTGACGATCGCGCGTGAGCCGGTGAAGGCGGGTGCTGCGCCGCGCGTGCAGCAGACCGCCTATGTGGTGGCGCGGCAGTATAAGGTGTCCGCGCTGGCCCGTGTGTTGGATATTGCGACGCCCAAGTCGGCGCTCGTGTTCTGCCGGACGCGGCTGGAAGTCGATGAAGTGACGGCGGCGCTGAACGGTCGCGGTTATCGCGCGGAGGCCATTCATGGCGGCATGAGCCAGGTGCAGCGGGATCGCGTGATGCAGGCCTTTCGATCAGGACAAACCGAACTCCTCGTGGCGACCGACGTGGCCGCGCGTGGGTTGGACATTCCCTCCGTTTCCCATGTGATCAATTACGACCTGCCCTCGTCGTTGGAAGTCTATGTCCATCGGATCGGGCGAACGGGTCGGGCCGGGCGCGAAGGTGCGGCCATGACCATCGTCGAGCCGCGCGAGCAGCGGTTGTTGCGCGCGGTCGAACAGCATACCAAAGCCAAAATTACGGTAGCCGCCGTGCCGTCCCTCGGCGATCTACTGGCGAAGCGGCTGGAGCGGACCAAGGCTTCCATCCAGGAAACTCTGGAGGCCGGCGAGCTGGACGATTTCCGCCGTGTCGTGCAGGCACTGGCCGCGACAGCCGATCCGACGGATATCGCGGCGGCGGCTATCAAGCTGGTCTACCGGTCCCATGGCGGCGAACGGGCGGAAGAGGAAATTCCGGCGGTCTCGACCAGGGCGCCGGAGCCCTATCGGCCGTCGCGGCCTGCATACGGGTCCGCTCCTCAGCAGGGGGATCGCGCTCGTGCGCCTCGGGGAGGCCCCAGTCGCGGTGGTCGGGCGGCCGGAACCGTGCGGGTCTATATCGGGGCGGGGCGGGCGGCGGGCATCAGGCCTGGTGATCTCGTCGGGGCCATTGCCAATGAGGCGGGAGTGCCGTCGCGCATGATCGGGGCGATCGAAGTTGAGGAGCGGTTCTCCCTGGTGGATGTCCAGGAAGAAGCGGCCCGGCAGATTATCGAGGCGCTCGGACGGACGCGCATCAAGGGACAAAAAGTGGCCGTGAGACTGTTTCGAGATTAGAGCAGGACGCTGGTCGCATTCCGGTGGCAGCCGGCTCTGGTTCAGGATGAGGGCGGGCGAATCAGGCCTGGGCATCCGGGTCGATGCCCAGGCTGAATCGCTGGGGGGCGGTCAGGCGGTTTCGATGTCGATCGTCACCGGCACGGGATTCGAAACGATGTCGTGGACAGGCGAAAATTTGGCCAACTCCCGAAGTTGTTCGGGGCTGGCGTCCGATTTGACAGTGAAGCGGGCACGAATGTTCTTGTAGCCGGGCCGAACCTGATCCGACAATCCGAGGAAGCCCTGCAGGTCCAGATCACCCTCCAACGTCGAGACCATCGATTCGATGCGGATGCCTCGTGCCGCCGCGTGATACACCATCGAGGTGGTCAGGCACGCCGCCAGGGCATGGAGCACATACTCCGCCGGATTGGCCCCCTGATCCTCTCCTAACAACACCGGCGGTTCATCGGCGTCAAGCACAAACGCTTTGGTGCGCACGGTGTCTTCCTGCCCTGCCCCGTAAAAACTCTTGATGGTCGACCGGTTGTGGCCCCCGCTGAACCACTGGTTCATGGCCCGGAACTGAAAGGCAGCCAGATCATGATTTTTCTGGACTGCCTGCACCGTCGCTCCCATTCGTTCCACATCGACGCCGTTGATCATTGTTCCCATGCTTGCCTGTGACATGATGCACCCTCCTGCGTGAGATTGGTTGATGATGAGTTGCCGAAACAAGCGCCGGTCGGCATTCCGGCAGAATGATTCCCAGTTCATTTCCGTACCCGTTCAAGCGAGAGCCCGCGAAACGCATCCCCGCAGGACGGGACCGCTGTCTGCAGCGAAAGAAACGTCCGCCGCAGAAGTCCCGAAGTCAACGGCTGCCGGCGATTCCAGGGCGCGAGCGAGAGGATTCTCGCCAGCAGGCAATAGCCCGCCAGAATACGCGCCGTGGTTCCCGCGAACTGCATCCAGTGAATCCAGAGGAGCGGACCCCACAATCCGGCGAGCAGCAGGCCCAGATAGGCCGTCCGCACCTGCACAGGGAAAGCGGTGCTATCGCGCGTGAGTCGGAGCACGTGACCGATCTGGACGACACAGAGCGTTATCGCCAACCAGATTCCGGCCGGCCAGCCGGAAAGTCCGGCACCGAGGAGGCAGACGGTCATGACCCAGTACCACCAGCTCAAATCGTGAAAGGTGTTCATCTCGCTGCTCCCGGCTAAAGGTGACCGTGATTGAATCGATCGCCCGTCCTAGAGCAGCATTGATGCCAAGGGCGCACTACGCGCACGAGGGAGGAAATTCAGGGGGTTAGGCGGAGAGATGCCGATCGAGAGCAAGCGTGGGATGTCGCCGGTCGTGAAATCTCGCGAAAGGAATTGTGAAATATCGTCAATCGGGAGGGACGATCGGTACCGGGAGCGGGGTGAGAGATAGACGGCCGCGAGCTTCAGCGGGGCTTCTGAATGTTTAGCGCCTTCATGCGTGAAGCGAGCGTCGATGGATTGAGCCCGAGCAGTTTCGCCGCACCCTTTTCGCCGGATACGGTCCACCGGGTCGCGTCGAGTGCCCGCAGAATATTGTCCCGTTCCAGCGCTTCGAGTTCCTTGGCGGTGTGAATTTTTTCAGGAAAGATGTCCTTCTGCCGTTCAATCACAGGAGCTGGCGAGAGCGCTTCAGGCAGAGCGCGATCCAGGTTGAGTCTGCCGTCGGTGGCGGTAATGACGGCCCGCTCGATGACATTTTTCAGTTCCCGGATGTTGCCGGGCCAATGATAGGCCTTCAGGCGACGCGAGCAGTCTGCGGTCAGGGGAGCGATTGAGCGGCCTATGCCGTTCGCAAAGCGCTGGGCGAAGGTCGAGGCCAGGCGGACGATGTCCTCGCCGCGTTCGCGGAGCGGCGGGAGCCGCAGGGGAAAGACGTTCAGCCGGTAAAAAAGGTCCTCACGGAAGCGTCCTTC
>JBEIQG010000062.1:0-16188 GCA_040376625.1 Nitrospira sp.
GTCCGGTGGAATCGGCCGCGCGCTGTGTCTGGCATTTGCCCATGCCGGCTATTGGGTGGGAGTGCATTACTTTCGACAACGGCCCGCAGCGGAGGAAACCCTCGCTCTGCTTTCAGCGGCCGGCGGCCACGGTGCCCTTTACCAGGCTGACATACGGTTGAGCCAGCAGGTCAGGGCGATGTTGGAGGCGATCCGGACTCAACAGGGCCGCCTCGATATCCTCCTCTGTAATGCCGGCGTCGCCTCGAAGCAACTGGTAGTGACCTGCCCGGAGGAGGCTTGGCAACAGATCATCGACACGAATCTGACGGGTACGTATCGTTGCATGACCGCCGCGGCGGCAGGGATGATGACGCAGCGCGGAGGATCCATCGTCGTGATCGGGTCCTATGCCGGATTGCAGGGCACGAACGGCCAAGCTGCTTATGCGGCATCGAAGGCGGGACTCATCGGGCTAGTGAAGACGGCGGCGCGGGAATGGGGACCGCACAATATTCGGGTGAATCTCGTCTGTCCCGGCTGGCAACAAACGGGCATGGCCGGTGACTCATTTCCGACCGGTGAACGGCTCGACGACCATGTGATGGGACGTGTCTCGAACCTGGCTGATGTGAGTACGACCATTTGCCGACTCGCGCAGCTTTCCGATATGTCGGGGCAAGTGTGGAACCTGGATAGTCGTATTCTCTGACAGGATGCTGAAAACGGCCCCCAGCTACGTTCCCGGTCGTACGTCTCCTGCGACGTACCGTAAAGGTACGCCTCAGTCGTCGCACTCTCTGCGGCCTTGCTGGACGGCCGTTTTGAGGATCCTGGTGGGATATTGAGTCGTCGATTTCACCGGACGAAACAACGTGTGTCACGAATTGTAGATGGGAAGAGTAGAGAATGGGTACCGGGGTGTTTGTGACAGGGACGGATACCGGCGTGGGAAAGACTGTGGTGTCCTCCGCATTGGTTTGGAGGCTGGTGCGGACGGGCCGCTCTTTCGGGGTGATGAAGCCGGTTGAAACCGGGGTGCTTTCCGGGCAACCGAGTGAGAGCGATGCGGGGCGACTCATGGCTGCGGCGAGTGTACACGATGGAATCGAAGAGGTGTCTCCCTACCGGTTCCCCTCGCCGCTCGCTCCCCTCGCCGCTGCATCCGCGCAAGGCCGTGTGATCGAGATGCAGGAGATCCTGAGACAGTACGAACGGCTTGCTGCCCGGTATGTTGGTATTGTGGTCGAGGGCGCGGGCGGTCTGCTCGTGCCGATGGGGACGGATTGGGACATGCGTGATTTGATCGGCCGGCTCGGGTTGCCCGTCGTACTTGTGGGGCGGGCCGGGCTAGGCGGGATCAATCACGCGCTCCTGACGCTGGAAGGCCTTCGGCAACGTCACTGTGAGATCGCGGCTGTCGTGTTGAACGAGACTGCGTTGGCCGCCTCCCCCGTCGAGCGGGAGCAATGTGCGTCTACGGTCGCGCTGTTGCGGGAGCGAGCCGGTGCTCCAGTCTTGGGACCGCTGCCCTATCGGCCGCACCTTGACTCTGATTGGTCCGGCGCCGTCGAAATGCTGGCGCAGAGCAGTCCGATCAGGGAGCTTGCGGATCTGGTGTGGGCAAATGCCGTTGAAATGTCCTGATAGCCGCGCCGAGGTCCGGAGCCTTCAGGATCGCCGAAATCACTGCCACACCGTCCGCCCCTACCGTCATGATCTCACCCACCGACTCAGCCGTAATGCCGCCGATCGCAAACATCGGCAGCCTGGTCAACACGCGTGCCCTGCGTAATCCTTCCAGTCCGACCACCGGGTCGTGATCCGCTTTTGTGGACGTGCTGAAAATCGGTCCGAATCCCACGTAGTCCGGCTGGGCGGCGACGGCCTCGCGCACCTGAGCCGCATCATGCGTCGAGAGTCCGATAATTTTTTCCGGCCCCATGAGTCGTCGGGCGTAGGAGACGGGAAGATCGTCCTGGCCTAGATGCACTCCGTCCGCATCCACGGCCATCGCCAGATCGCAGCGATCATTGACGATGAGCAGGACCCCGGCCTCGGTTGCGGCTTGACGCAGCGCGAGGGCCCTCGCATAGGCATCTTTCATCGTGGCCTGTTTGTCCCGGTATTGAAAGAGGCGTACACCCTGTTCGGCAGCTTCGCGCAGGAGATCGGGCAGCGGCCGATCCGGCCTGACCGTAGGGTCGAGCACGAGGTAGAGCCCTTTCAGGAATGACTGTCGAGTGGACTGAGACGTGGCGGGCTCCCTGGTTTAGCAGGCCGTTGAAAAAAACCGGCAGCGGCGTGCCCGCCTCGTTCCATGACTCACCGTACAACAGGGGTACGATTCGCCACGTCGCTTGCTGCGGCCTTGCTGGACGGCCATTTTAAACGGCCCGCGGATGATGTGCATGGATGATATGCTCTCAGCCTGATCTCGAGTCACCAGGCTGACATGTTTTTGTCAGCCACCTGTTAGGAGGACTGGCCGGCAAGAAAGCGGTCGAGGAATGTCGTGGAGACATGCCCCTT
This sequence comes from Nitrospira sp., assembly GCA_040376625.1. Taxonomy (GTDB): domain Bacteria; phylum Nitrospirota; class Nitrospiria; order Nitrospirales; family Nitrospiraceae; genus Nitrospira_A. The sequence continues at coordinate 2,512 of JBEIQG010000062.1, forward strand.
CTGGAAATCGGGGTCGTTGAAAATTCTCCGATGGAGCGGAATCGTTGTCTTGATGCCTTCGATGACAAACTCATCCAGTGCGCGACGCATGCGGGCCATCGCCTCCTGGCGATCACGCCCGTGTGTAATCAATTTAGCGATCAGGCTGTCGTAGTACGGAACGACTACGGCATTCGGCTCCATCGCGGAATCGACACGCACGCCGAAGCCTCCCGGAGCGGAATATTTGGTGATCTGGCCCGGGCAGGGCGTAAACTTTTCCGGATCTTCGGCATTGATCCGGCACTCGAAGCTGTGACCGTTCAACTTGATGTCAGGCTGTTTGAAGGAGAGGGGCATGCCCGACGCAATCCGGATCTGTTCTTTCACGAGGTCGATCCCGGTCACCATCTCCGTGATGGGATGTTCCACTTGAATGCGGGTGTTGACTTCCATGAAGAAGAAGTTGCGATCTTTGTCCAACAGGAACTCCACCGTTCCGACGTTGCAGTAACGGATGGCTTTCACGGCCTCCACCGCCACGCGGCCGATTTCACGACGCAGCCGTTCATCGATGGCCGGCGACGGGGTTTCTTCCACCAGCTTTTGGTGGCGTCGTTGAATCGAGCAATCACGTTCGCCGAGGTGGACCACATGGCCCCGATTGTCGGCCACGATTTGTACTTCGATATGCCGCGGTTCGAGAAAGTATCGCTCGAGGTAGACGCCGTCGTGGCCAAAGGTGGATTTGGCTTCGGCTTGCGCAGCTTGAAACGCTCGCGCCAGTTCCTCCGGTTTGTTCACCACACGCATGCCTCGTCCGCCGCCACCGGCCGAGGCCTTGATGATGACGGGAAAACCGATGGTCTTGGCGGCCTCTTGCGCATCCTGTTCGCTCCGGAGTTCGCCGGGGCTGCCGGGGGTGACCGGGAGGCCTTTCTTGGCCACGACTTCCCGTGCCTTGGATTTGTCGCCCATGAGGGCGATATTTTCGGAGGTCGGGCCGATGAATTTGACGCCGATTGATTCGCAGACTTCCGCAAAGTGCGCGTTCTCTGAGAGGAATCCGTAGCCGGGGTGAATGGCGTCGGCCCCGGTGACTTCGGCTGCGCTCAGCACGTTGGGGATATTGCGGTAACTGAGGGCCGCTTCCGGCGGGCCGACGCAGACATGTTCGTCCGCAGCCCGCACGTGCAGGCTCGCGGCATCGGCTTCGGAGTGGATCGCGACGGTTTTGACGCCGAGCTCTTTGCAGGCGCGGATCACCCGCAGGGCGATTTCTCCACGATTGGCAACCAACACTTTCTTAAACACAGGATACTCCGGCGCGGCTCACTCTTTGTGTCCGCCTGATTCTCACGGTTTGCTCTGCCACGGGTGAGAGCTGATCCGGTTTCGTCGGACGATCCGGCATGCGCCGGCTGTCGTCGAACCCACATGCTTGAGGAACGTGTCCCAGGATCGTCTCGCCATGAACCCGCATAATCTCGTCGGCTAGGGCGTGGCGTTGGGGTCTATCAAGAAGAGAGGTTGTCCATACTCGACAGGCTTGGTGCTTTCCGCCAGTATTTTCGTGATCCGCCCGTCGGCCTCGGACTCGATTTCGTTCATCAACTTCATGGCTTCGACGATACAGAGCACCTGGCCCTTTTTTACGTAGTCGCCCTCTTCCACATAGGGGTCTGCATCCGGTGAGGGCGAGCGATAGAAGGTGCCCACGATGGGAGACGTAATCGTAACCTGGCCATCCGTTTCTGCGGGTGGACGGGTCTGCGCCGCCGGCGTGGTTCCGGTTGAGGCCGACTGGTTGGTGACGGCCTCCACCGTCTGGGCGGTCGTGGTCCGGACAACCGGCTCATGTCTGATGCGGATGCGGACTCCGCTTCTCTCGATTTCCAGTTCGGTCAGATGGTTTCGCTTGAGCAAATCGGCCAACTGTTGAATCTGCGCGGCCTGGTCCGGCGAGAGCAATGTCTCAGGGGCCGTTGATCGAGGCGCGAAGGCGCTCGGTAGGACGATCGGCTTCCCGGTCCTCCGGCCTTTTCCTGTCTTTTTGCCAGATGAGCTCAACGCACGCGCTCCACAAATTCTCGGGTTCTCGTATCGATGCGGATCGTTTCCCCGATTTCCAGGTAGAGCGGCACCTTGATGGTGGCGCCGGTCTCGACGATGACCGGCTTATTGCCGCCTGAGGCCGTATCCCCGCGCACGCCCGGTTCACCATCGACCACTTTGAGTTCGATGAAGTTCGGTAGCAGGACGGTAATCGGCCGATGCTCGTAGATCAGGATCTTCGCGATCATATTTTCTTTGAGCAGATCGGCGTTGCTTCCCAACTGGCTCTTCTCGTAGGTCGACTGCTCATAGGTCTCCGTATCCATGAACGTGTAGGAATCGTTCGTGGCATACAGGAATTGCATGTCGCATTCTTCGATCTGGGGTGTCTCGAATTTTTCCCCGGAGCGAAAGGTCCTGTCGAGAACGTTGCCTGAGAGATAACTCTTCAGCTTCGTGCGGACGAATGCCCCTCCCTTGCCGGGTTTGACGTGCTGGAATTCCACGATATAAAAAGGTTGGCCTTCTACCATTAACGGGCTGCCGTTCCGAAACTCTGCGGTCGAAATCACAACGACTCTCCTTGGTACAACAAGTTCAACGGCGCGAGGCCGTGGGTTTATTCTTCGGGGCCCTCCGGGGGCGTGAGGCCTTGTCGCCGGTCTCTAGGTGCGCGGCCAACGCGTCCATCGCCAGCAGATAGCCCGTGGGACCGAATCCAGAAATCTGTCCCAGGGCAACACCGGCGATGACGGAGTGATGGCGAAACTCCTCACGCTGATGGATGTTCGACAGATGCACCTCGACCGTCGGCAGGGCGACGGCGGCGATCGCATCGCGAATCGCGATGCTGGTATGGGTGTAGGCGGCCGGATTGATGATGATGCCGTCGAAATGGCCCCTGGCATTCTGAATCCAGGTAACCAGTTCCCCTTCTACATTCGTCTGTTTGGTCTGCACTGCAATCCCCCGCTCGCCTGCGCGACGGACAATCGACTTGTCGATGTCGGGCAAGGACGCCTGTCCGTAGACGGTCGGCTCTCGCGTCCCCAGGAGATTGAGATTGGGACCATGAAGTACCAGCAGCCGCAGCATGTGTCTGTCGCGCGCCCCCGTGATCAGTAGGCTGCAATGGATAGAGATGCCAGCAGCGGCGGCATTCTAACAGGGTGTCAGGAGTGGGTCAAACGTTGTTCCGGGGTGTCGGGACGAGCGCCGGCTTGGTCAAGGGGGACGAAGTCAGCGAACGCGTTGGAGCTGAATGGTTCGCAGCCAGGTCTCCAGTCGCGCGATGGTGGCTGCATGTCGAGTGACAGGCGGATCAGGTGTCGGCTGGCTTGCTGTTTCTATAACTGCTGCAGATGCCAAGCGTGATGTGGATACGGGTAACTCTGGAACAGGAGTGACAGGAGCCGCAGCTGTTGCCCGGCCTGGTCCCGGCCCGGCGATGAGCCGTTTCTTCTCGCGTTTGGCGGCCGGAGGAGCATCAGGAGAACCGGTGATGTTGCGTTTGATTGCGGTTGCCTCTTCATCCAACGGGTTGGCGTTCAGGATGGCCGTGCAGGACAGCAGTGCTGAGTCGGCGTTCCCTTCGGCGTGATACAGTTTTGCGAGAATTCGATGTGCGCGAAGATTGTCCGGGCGCTGTTTGACCACTTCCTCAAGAATACTCTTTGCTTTCAGGGGCTGGCCCAACTGATCGTATACCCGGCCCAATGCCGCCATCGCGGTAACAAAACCAGGATAGGCTTTGAGGCCGTCTTCGAGTACGCCCGCTGCCTCCTGCCACATGCCGACCTTGATGTATTCGTCCGCCAGGGGGAGAAACTCTTTCGATCGGGGATCTTTAGCCACAGCGGTGGCCAGGCGGTCGATTTCAGCGGCGGTCGATGGATCGATACGCGATGAAGAGGCCATGCCCTACTCCTTGCGATGTGTGCCTGTTCGCATTGCCGGCTTCGGTGACCGCGGAACGGTCGGCAAGGTCAGGACCCGGTCCAAAATGCGGTTGGCGACATCCAGCTTCGGCAACAGAGGAAGTTCCTCTGCGCTGCCATCACGATCCAGGATAAACACATGGTTGGTGTCCGACCCGAAGCCCGATCCTGCGGCCGTCACGTCGTTGGCCACCAGCAAGTCAACGCCCTTAGCTTGCAGTTTTTCCCGCGCATGGGCAAGCAGATCCTCAGTTTCTGCCGCAAACCCCACAAGCAGCTGTGTCGTCCGGCGCTCGGCCAACTCCTTGAGAATGTCGTCGGTCGGGGACAACTCCAGGCTGGTGACGGGACGCCGCCGCTTTTTGAGTTTCTGTGCAGCGGGATGTGTGGGACGAAAGTCTGCCACGGCGGCAGCCATGATCACCGTATCGCTCCAGGAAAACCGGCTCATCACAGCCTTGCGCATCTCCTCAGCGGTCGTCACCGGACACAACTCGACGCCGGCCGGCGGGGTCAGGGCCGTGGGGCCTGAGATCAGCAGAACTTCCGCGCCGCGTGCCTGCGCGGCTTCGGCGAGCGCATACCCCATCTTTCCCGAGGACCGATTGGAAATGAAGCGCACCGGATCGATGGCTTCCTGCGTAGGCCCGGCGGAAATGAGCACACGACGACCGGCCCAATCGCATCGCGGGTGAAGGGCTGCTTGAAGGGCCGATAAGATGCGCAATTCATCCGCCAGGCGTCCCTGACCTGAACGGCCTGAGGCCAGCGGACCCTCTTCCGGTTCGACGACGATTGCGCCCCTTGTTCGCAGCGTGGCCACGTGCTCCACGACGGTCGGGTGTTGCCACATATCTCCATCCATGGCCGGCGCGAAAATCACGGGACATGGGGTGGTGAGGAGCATGGTGGAGAGGAGATCGTCGGCGAGGCCGAGGGCGGCTTTTGTCAGGCAATTGGCAGTGGCCGGGGCAATCAGGATCGCCTGCGCCTGCTCCGGCAGGGAGAGGTGCAGCATTTCTTGGTGGGCTTCGAAGAGGTCGGTTGCCACATGGGAACCGGACAGCACTTCGAAGGTCAGCGGAGTTACGAACCGGCAGGCCCCTGTCGTCATGACGACGTTCACCGTCGCGCCTTCGCGACGGAGCATGCGCAAAAGCCCGACTGCCTTATAGGCGGCAATACTCCCCGTGACGGCGAGCACAAGGCGGACACCGGTGAGTGAGGGGCCGGTGGTCTGCACGCAGCGGGACTACTCCTCGCCCTCCGGAGCAGCGGCGGGCTTGACGGTATCGTCGACGTAGACGCTCAGCTCTTTCTTGATTTCCTTCGCATCCTCTCCGGTCATCATGGCCAGGCGTTCCGTCTCACCTTCCTTGACCCGTTTGGATTCTTTAATGGCCTCGCGGGCCTCCTGTCCGATCAGGAACTTGACCTTGTGTCGAAGAACTTCGTCGAGCGCGATGCTCGTTTCTTTAGTGAATTTGGACGGGCCGGACATGCGCGCGCCCTGCACGAGTTGTTTCGCCCGCTGGGCCGCGATGATCACCAGCCGGTGGCGTGAATCGAACTCCCCGGTGGCGTATTCCGGTAACAAACTTAACATTTCACCCATGATGCAAGTGCTCCTTTGATGCGGGGGCGGAGGAAGAATTCCCCTGCTTGCCCTCTTTGTCGAGAATGAATTTTTCTTCCAACCACGTCATGTTCAGGCGTTTGGTTTTGATGCGTTCGGCCAGGAAAATGCTTTCGAGTTCTTTCAAGGATTGCTTCAGGTCGTCGTTCCGGACGATGTAGTAGTACTCCCGGTAGCTCCAGACTTCTTCTTTGGCTTTCTGCAGGCGGCGCTGAATTTCGTCCGGCGAGTCCCCAGCCCGGTTTTGCAGTCTTGTCCGCAGCGTGTCGAATGACGGGGGAAGAATGAAAATGTAGACGCCGTCTTCAAACTTTTTCTTCACCGAGCGCGCGCCCTGCACGTCGATTTCAAGTAGCACGTCGATGCCCTGTTCCATCTTTTCGGTCAGCATCTTGCGCGGTGTGCCGTACAAATTGCCATAGACATGCGCCCATTCGACGAATTCATTCCGATCGATCATCTGGCGGAAGGCGGCCTCTTCAAGAAAATAGTAGTCCTGCCCGTCCACCTCGCCCGGGCGCGGTTTGCGCGTGGTGTAGGAGATCGAATGCCACAATCCCGGGACATTGGCCGTGATCTGTTTGCACAACGTCGTCTTCCCGCTTCCCGACGGGGCCGAAATGATAAACAAAATGCCCCGCCGTACTTGGGGCGGTTTATCGTTGGATGAAACGGGCGCGGTACTCATAGGTGGTTCGATATCGACACCAGGCCGAAATCATTCGACATTCTGAACTTGTTCGCGTAATTTTTCCAGTTCGGCTTTCATGCGGACCACCAATGCGGCAATGTCGGCGTCATTGGCCTTTGAGCCGATGGTATTCACTTCACGTCCCATTTCCTGCAACAAAAACTCCAAGGTCTTACCCACCGACTCCTTGCTGCGGAGTTGCTGGTCGAACTGTAGCATATGTGACTCAAGTCTGACCAATTCTTCTGAGATGTCCGAACGGTCGGCAAACAGCGCCAATTCCTGTTGGAGCCTGGCCGGATCCGGCAATTCGGCCTGCAACAGGGACTCAATGCGGCCTTTCATGCGCTCAAATGCATGCTTAGCCAGTCCCGGGGCCCTTTCCGCCACGGTGGACTTGGCCTCCCGGATCGCATCCAGATGGAGAACCAGGTCTTTGGCGAGCGCCTCCCCTTCCCGTCGGCGCATCTTCTCCAGGTCCGTCAACGCGCCACCCAGTACTCTCAGCAGGGTTTTCGTCAACTGCCCGGCATCGACCGGCTCATCGGAAATGGACAGGATGTCCCGGAATCCTGCCAGCGTGGAGACATCCACTGCTCCGCGCAGCCCCAGCGTTTTCTGCAGCTTCTTGAGGGCCGCATGATACTGCTTGGCCAACGCTTGATCGATCTGGACCGTCTTCAGGCTACCGCCGGCGGAATGGACCGAAACCGACACGTCCACCCGTCCGCGGAGGCAGCGTTGCTGCACGGTTTTTCGAACCTGCTCCTCCAGTTGAGCCAACGACCGGGGCAGTCTGACTGCCACTTCGAGAAAACGGTGATTGACCGAACGAATCTCCACGGTGACGCCGGCTTTCTGCGACGTGCCGTCCTTTTTCCCATATCCCGTCATGCTTCGGATCATCGTGCGGTTTTTCCCTCCCAACGGCAATCGGTATAGATCGGACAGTGCCGACACTTCGGTGTTCGTGCGAGGCAGACGTATCGGCCATGCAGAAGGAGCCGTTGCGATCCTTCCGTCCACCGGTCTGCCGGCAGTAAGCGTTGCAGATCCATTTCAATCTTTTCGGGATCCGTATGCCGGGTCAGGTGCAGGCGTGCGGCGACGCGTTTGACATGTGTATCGACCACGATTGCCGGCTTGTCGAATGCGTTGCCCAGCAGGACATTTGCGGTCTTTCGCCCGACTCCCGGGAGCAAGGTGAGAGCCTCCATCGTATCCGGGACCTGTCCGTGGAACCGCCCGGACACGACCTTAGCACATTGAATGAGGTTTTTGGCTTTCGTTTTGAAGAAGCCGGTCGGCCGGATGAGGGCCTCCAATTCGGTTGGTTCGGCTGTGGCGTAATCGTGAGGCTGACGATAGCGGCGGAACAGGTTCGGGGTGACCTGATTCACCCGCTGATCGGTGCATTGTGCAGACAGGATCGTCGCTACCAACAACTCCCAGGGTGTGTGATGGTCGAGCTCGACTTTCATCGCCGGTGAGGTGGCGCGCAGTGCGTCGAGTATTCGTGTGAGGCGGCGCTTGTCCGACGAGGCGGCCGGTTGATTTATTGTGGCTGGTTTCATGATACGGCGTGGGGGCGGCCAATTGTGCCGAGGTCAGGAGTGAGATGCAAGCACCAGGTCCTGGGGCGGCTTGTCGGGATTCTCCAGTTGCCCCGGGAGCGTGGGGATAACGGGCAAGAGGGTTTCGAGGTGCGCGATCAAAGGCCGCAGTGTTTCCCGGTTGAGCGCCGAGATCCCGATCCCATGGTACCGTTTGCAGAGCACATCGGCTTCGTGTGGAGAGAGTCGGTCGCACTTGTTGAAGACCATGACGCGTGGGATGGTGTCGAGGTTGAGTGATTGCAAGACGGTGTCGACGGCAGCGATCTGCTGCGCGACGTTCGGGGCCGAGGCATCCACTACATGCAGGAGGATGTCGGCATCACGCAATTCGTCCAGCGTGGTGCGAAAGGCTCCCACGAGGTCTTTGGGGAGATCCCGGATGAATCCCACCGTATCGGTTACGATGACTTCGCGGTCATGAGGAAACCGAAGCCGGCGGCTTGTCGTGTCGAGGGTTTCAAAGAGACGATCCTGGGCCGGGATCTGACTTTGGGTCAGGGTGTTGAGCAGGGTCGATTTGCCGGCATTGGTGTAGCCGACGATCGAGAGTATCGGAAGGCTTTGGCGTACCCGCCTGGAGCGACGCTGGTCCTGATGATGAGCCACATCGTCGATCTCGCGTTCCAGATGTGCGATGCGGTCGCGGATGCGGCGGCGATCGGTTTCCAGTTTGGTTTCACCGGGGCCTCGTGAACCGATTCCGCCACCGAGGCGAGACAACGAGGTGCCATGTCCGGACAGTCGCGGCAGAAGATACCGAAGCTGGGCCAGCTCCACTTGAACCTTGCCTTCACGGGTATGGGCACGCCGGGCAAAAATATCCAGAATAAGCTGTGTGCGATCGATCACTTTGAGGTCCGTCACTTCGGAGATGGCGCGGGCTTGCGCCGGAGCCAAATCCTGATCGAAGATCACGAGGTCGGCTCCCTTCTGGAGCGCGCGCATCACAACTTCTTTCAATTTGCCCTTCCCGAGCAAATATCGCTCATAGCCCTCGTGGGTGCGCTGCGCAATGCGATCCAGCACACACACCCCGGCGGATTCGGCCAGTTCATTCAATTCTTCCAAGTGCTCTTCCTGCTCGGCGTGACTCTTGGGTGCCGCACTCACCAGAATTGCCGATTCTTGTCCCGCGCCGACTTCATGCTTGGTGTCAGCTCGCTGCAAATCGCTTTCGAGAGCATGGAGGAATGTGTCCAGTTGAAGATCCAGATCATGGAATGGGACGGGCTTCAGGATACGGCAGACTTCTCCCAGCTGATTCGGAGGCAGGAGATGCGCGAGATGCAGCCGGCCGGGTTCTCCCTGTTCGTCAACGCTCAGGGCCCCGATCAGGTCCAATCGCAGGAGCGCCAGATGGGTCAGATCGTCTTGGGTTAAGGGGGCATCGTGCAAGTTCGTTCGGATCAGTCGGAGACCACGGAGGGAATGCGTTCCGACTCTGAATTTCGCCAGCGATTCGAAAGTGGGTGCGCAGCCGGCTCCCACGAGCACCTGCTCGATGACACCGCGGCGAGTGATCAGGAGACCGATGGGACGACGAATCTCTCGCGTCAGCTGGCTGGTTGTGCGCGCCAGTTCGGCTGTAAGGATGGCTGAGGAAGGCACACGGCGTCGATATAATCGCTCCAATGCTGCAAGGTGACTGGCTTTCAGACCGGTGACCTGTCCGTGAACGGTTGGGATGGTGAGGCTCCTTTGACGCTAGAGGATTAGGATGACCGACGCAGCGTTCCGCGGACCGGGGATGAAGGCAGCGCATAATTCGGCATCGCTTCGCACTCGAACGATGCCAGCCTGCCCTGCAGCAGTGCTCGCTGGCCTGCCGCCGCAATCATTGCCGCATTGTCCGTGCAGTATGAGAGGGCGGGAAGTCCCAATTCAATCCCCTCCCTGGCAGCCCGCTCCATCAATCGTGCTCGCAGCCGGGAATTGGCCGAGACGCCGCCGACGACGGCCAGGGCTGAGACGCCTGCCTGTCGAAGGGCCGCGAATGTCTGATGGACTAACACGTCCACGATCGCTTCCTGGTATCCGGCCGCCAGGTCCGCCTGTTGTTGGAGGATGGCTTCCTGATCCATGCGCTGGAGGTGATAGAGCAAGGCCGTCTTGAGACCGCTGAAACTGAAATCCAGTTGTCCGGTTCTCACGCGCGATCGAGGAAATCGCACCGCCGCCGGATTGCCATTTCGGGCTGCGGCGTCTATGAGCGGTCCGCCCGGGGATCCGAGTCCGAGCATTTGTGCACCCTTGTCGAATGCTTCGCCCGCAGCATCGTCGATCGTTCGTCCCATCAGGTGAAAGCCGCCGTGTTCTTGAGCGTGGAAGAGATGCGTGTGCCCGCCTGAGGCGATCAACACCACGCAGGTCCTCGGGAATGACGGGCGGTCGATCCAGGCGGAGGCAATGTGGCCTTCGAGGTGACTCACGCCGACCAATGGCAGGCCAAGTGCGTAGGCTAAGGACTTGGCGTAACTGATACCGACCAACAGGGCGCCCGCCAGGCCGGGGCCCTGAGTGACCGCGATGGCGCCGAGATCCTGCCAGCAGAGACCTGCGGCTTCCAGGGCCCGACGTGTGACGTGATCCACATTTTGAATATGAGCACGCGAGGCCAATTCCGGCACTACTCCGCCGAACCGTTCATGGACGGTTTGCTGCGAAGAGATCACGTTGGCCAGGACATGGCCATCGCCGTCGAGCACTGCTGCGGCAGTTTCGTCGCAGGACGTTTCAATGCCGAGCATCGTCGTGGGTGCAGGGGGCTTCATAGGGCACATCGGCAACAGGGCGGCGGCATGTGAACCTGGTTATGCAAGCGTGCGCGATCCCAATGAGCGAGGTCAGGCGCAGTGGATGCACAGTGGGACTGGTGCTGCTTGCAAGGAAATCTGGGTACCAACTGATCCTGCCGTAAAATGCGACAACCCCCGGATCCGGTTGCGGACCGCGGGGGTTGCCGGGTGGTCTCTAGGATCTCAATGAGAAGTGGATCCTCTCATAACAGTCCCTTATCGCCCTAGACGCCTGCCATCGCTTCTTGTTCGATGAAGGCCGGCGCACCGTCGCGCAGCACGACTTTGATCTTCCTGTTTTCCTTGAAGCGACCCTTGATGAGTTCTTCAGACAGGGGATCACCGATCGCCCGCTGGATGATGCGACGCATCGGGCGGGCACCGTAAAGCGGCTCGTATCCTTCCTTGATGAGCCACTGCTTGACCTCGTCGTCGACCTCGATGCTGACGCTCTTGTCGATCAGGCGGAGATTCAGCTCGTGCAGCAGGATATCCAAGATGTGGATCAAGTGCTCCTTCTCCAAAGAATGGAAGATCACGATTTCGTCGATCCGGTTCAAAAACTCCGGGCTGAACGAACGCTTGAGCTCTCCCATCACGTCTTCTTTTCGTCGCAAGGCCTGTCCGCCCTTTTCATCGTTCTGGAATCCGAGCGACACACCTTTTTGGATCATCTTGGTGCCGATGTTTGAGGTCATGATGACGACCGTGTTCTTGAAATCGACCTTTCGACCCAGGCTATCGGTGAGGACACCGTCGTCGAGCACCTGCAGCAGGACGTTGAATACGTCCGGATGCGCTTTCTCGATTTCGTCGAACAGCACGACCGAATAGGGACGACGTCGAACTTTCTCGGTGAGCTGTCCGCCTTCCTCATACCCGACGTATCCCGGAGGAGCTCCGAAGAGGCGCGAACTCGTGAACTTTTCCTGATACTCGGACATATCGATCCGGATGAGCGCGTCCTCGCTGTTGAAGAGGAATTCCGCAAGCGTCCGTGCCAATTCCGTCTTTCCGACGCCAGTCGGGCCGAGGAAAATGAAGGAGCCGATCGGTTTTTTCGCTTCCTTGAGACCCGCTCTGGATCGACGAATGGCGCGCGCCACCGCCGAAATAGCTTCGTTCTGTCCGATGACTCGTTTGTGGAGGAATTCTTCCATGCGGAGCAGTTTGTTGGATTCTTCTTCCTCCAACTTGAAGAGTGGAATGCCGGTCATCTTCGACACGACATACGCGACTTCTTCCTTTCCGATGGTCGGCTTATGCTTCTCCTGGTTCTTCTTCCACTCCCGCTTGGATTCATCAAGGAGCTTTCGCAGCCGCTCTTCTTCTTCGCGATGACGGACGGCTTCCTCGAAGTTTTGCATCGAGATCGCCAGCTCTTTATCGCGAGAAATTTTCTTGAGCTCCTGCTCCAGCGCTTTGAGTTCAGTCGGCAGAGCGTACGTCTGCAACTTCGCCCGGGAACCGGTTTCGTCGATCAGATCGATCGCCTTGTCCGGCAGGAACCGGTCGGTAATGTAGCGATCCGCCAACTTCACGGCTTCCACGATGGCGTCTTCCGTAATTTCCACCCCGTGGTGTTCCTCGTACCGGTCCCGCAGTCCCTGAATGATCCGCACTGTTTCGTCTGTGCTGGGCGGTTGGACGTGGATGGGCTGGAAGCGCCGTTTGAGCGCGCCATCCTTTTCGATGTGTTTGCGATATTCGTCGAGTGTCGTGGCGCCGATGCATTGAATCTCGCCACGGGACAACGCCGGCTTGAGCATGTTGGAGGCATCGATGGATCCTTCCGCCGCCCCCGCCCCGACCAATGTGTGCAACTCGTCGATGAAGATAATGATGTTTCCTGCCTGCACAATCTCCTTCATCACGACCTTCAGGCGCTCTTCAAACTGGCCGCGGTATTTCGTGCCGGCCACCAGTGAGCCCAGGTCGAGCGCGATGACGCGACGGGACAGCAGATTGTCCGGGACTTCCGAGGCGATGATGCGCTGTGCGAGCCCTTCGACGATCGCCGTTTTTCCCACTCCCGACTCGCCGATGAGCACAGGATTGTTTTTCGATCGTCGACTGAGAATCTGCAAGACGCGCTCGATTTCGTCCGCACGCCCGATGACGGGATCCAACTGCCCCTCCTGGGCCAGCTGGGTCAGGTCGCGCCCGAATTCGTCGAGAGCCGGCGTATTGCTCTTGCGGTCCCGCTCACGCGGGGCAGACTTACGTAAGAAGGTAACGGTGAGCTGCCGGGCGGTCAGGAGGTTGGCGCCAAGACTCCGGAGAATCTTTCCACCGATGCCTTCTTCCTCCCGAAGGAGACCGAGCAGCAAATGTTCGCTGCCGATGTGGTTATGCCCGAGCAACCGGGCTTCTTCCACACCGTACTCGATGACTTTCTTGACCCTCGGGCTGAAAGGAATTTCCCCGAAGGTCATCGTTGTGCCCCCGCCCGGAAGGTTCCGCTCGATTTCGAGACGAATCTGCTCGGTGGAGAGTCCCATTTTCTTGAGGATCATCAGCGCAATCCCATCCGTCTCGCGAAGGATGGCCAATACCAGGTGCTCGGTGCCCAGGTAATCGTTCTGATGGCGCTCGGCTTCTTCACGTGCCAGGATGATGATCTTGCGACCCTTGTCCGTGAACCGTTCGAACATCCCGCCTCCTTATGGTGATGGGGTCTGTAAGAGAAGCCTTAGCTGAGTGAATTGATGCAATTCAAAGGCTCGAAAATACTGATGTTGTGATTCTAACTACCGCAATATGGGGTGTCAAGGTATTGAGCGATTCGATAGTGGTCACTTGCAATTTCAGATTTCGCTGCAGGAACGTTCGCCACCCGCTCCACATGGCGGGCCGGTTTCTCAAGTGACGCCGCGTGCCGGCCTCATCATGTTCCGGTCGTACGCCCGGCGGTATGTGCTCAGACTCAATAGTTCGCCTCTGTCTCGCCGTCGCTCTCTTTAGACCA
>JBEIQG010000034.1:0-22145 GCA_040376625.1 Nitrospira sp.
AAAAAAACGCCGGAGGTAAGTGGCCTTACCCCCGGCGTGCAAATCCTGGCAGGACTTACTTCTTCTTCGCTGCCTTCTTCGCTGGTTTCTTCGCTGCCTTCTTCGTTGCCAAGACTCTCACCTCCCTTCACACATTTAGAGTTGATATGAACTTCTTCCGCCCGCTTACACCACTGCCGTTAACTCCTGAGTCATTACCGCAAACGTGTTCGGTCCGACTTTCTGGAATCGCTTATCCCGCTTCAATGAAGTCGCCACAGAGGTCAATGGCGTCTTGCCCTTGATCTGCAAACCGCCTTCCAGCAGGCGCTGCAACAGCTCTTTGGCATGCATCGGCCGGCTGGCTTCGCGGAGAATCTGATAGGCAGCTTCCGGGACGCTCTTTCCGACGTACTTGCTTTTCCCAAGCAGGATTTCACGCGATTGGTCCGTGACATCGGTCACAGGGAGAGGCCGAATACCTTTTTCATCGGTAATAATCTGGCTGGAGAGACTCGCAAGCTTAGCCTTGTCGGCTTCGACACGATACAACGTTTCCGCCAGTTCCAGATATTTCTTGATCATCGCAATTTCGTCGTCGAGACGACGCCGCTTTTTCTCAAGCTCCTGGTAGCGATTCCGATAGGCGCTGATTCTCTGCTCAAGGCCCACCAGAATGTCGGTCAATTCTTCCACAAGCAAGTCCTCAATAAAGCATACTTGCTTTATAGCAAGTGATTCATTTTCTGTCAAGTGACTTAAAACAACTATTTGATCGCATTCTACGCGTATGCAAGCCGAATGCATACAATGCCTAACCAAGCCTTGCCACACAAGAACAAGCGTTTTGAGTATCTTTATTTATCAATATCTTATGATGAGCTGGCTGATTAAGAACAAGTCCTTGAGAGCACTTGGACATGAGTCATGGTAGGATGCAGCTTCTATGCATACGTCTAATCGTCCCTCTGCAGAAGACCCCTCTTCATTTCTTGCGACTGCAATTCGAGCGGCCGAAGCAGCCGGAACCGTGCTCCTGGAGCATGCCCGCTCCGGATTTCGCATCGACTACAAGGCGGCCATCAATCTTGTGACCGATGCGGATCGAGGCGCGGAAGAAAGCATCGTGCGCACCATTCTCTCCGCCCACCCGTCCCATCGGATCCTTGCCGAGGAACGCGGAGAGGACGGGGCCACTGATTCGCCGTATCGATGGATTATCGATCCACTGGACGGCACCACCAACTTCGCCCATGGATTCCCGTTTTACTCCGTCTCGATCGGCCTGGAATGCAACGGTGAATGCATTGTGGGTGTCGTTCTGGATCCGGTTCGCTGTGAATTATTCACCGCGGTTCTGGGGCAGGGCGCGTACCTGAATGGGGAGCGCCTTCGCGTGTCGACGATTGAGACACTCGAGCACTCTCTGCTGGTGACCGGCTTTGCGTACAACATCCGTGAGACCACCAACAATAATCTCGACCACTTTTCCCGCATCTCACTTCGTGCACAGGGCGTGCGCCGCACCGGTTCAGCCGCATTGGATCTCAGCTATGTGGCGGCCGGGCGATTCGACGGATATTGGGAGGTGAAGCTGAGTCCATGGGACATGGCCGCCGGCGTGGTTATTCTCCGGGAGGCGGGGGGACTTGTGTCGGGATTCAGCCGGGACCGATTTTCATTGTACGGACAGGAGCTTGTCGCCACCAACGGGCGCATTCACGAGCACTTGCTTCGCGCCCTCAGTCAGCACCCCGATTCTCAGTGATCACCATCGAGTCCGGGCGGTGCCATGGGATAAATCATCTCCGGTGGCGGGCACATCACACCGTCGACCGTCCCATGTACAGCACAATCTTCGATGCGGTATCATGCCGCTCTCACATGTCAGACTGAAGGAGCGCACGCACCATGGCAAGCCAAGTCCCTCCGCAGAAACCAGTCACCTCAACGGCGAATCCGCAGGATGTCTGGGACGTCGAACTCTTACATGTCCACGTGTCACGCAAAGGACAACTCGTCAATGCCGAGTGGGCGCTGCATCCTCAGATTAAGGCAGACTTGAGTGCCGAAGAATGGAAAGAGCTCGGCGAGCTGATGAGCAAAGTCACCACCATCGTCGGACACCGTTTTTCACAGGCCCTCGGCGAGACCGATCCTACCCCGCCGGGTAACGCCTGACACATCGGATCCTGAAACTCCGCTGATCGCTCGCCGACACCACGTCGTGCCTGACACCAACCACACCTACTCACCCTGCGAGGTTATCCATGGACTGTTATTACCATTCGAAGGATCTCGGCAAATTCGGAGACATGGGGAAGGGCAATCCGGTGCTGTGGGAAAAGTTCATGAGTTATTACAGCGCCGTCTTTGCCGACGGCGCGCTGACCGAGCGCGAAAAGGCACTGATCGCCCTCGGCGTGGCCCATGCCGTGCAATGCCCCTACTGCATCGATGCATACACACAGGCCTGCCTGGAAAAGGGATCGAATACCGAAGAAATGACCGAAGCGGTCCACGTCGCTTGTGCGATCCGCGGCGGGGCATCACTCGTACACGGCGTGCAGATGCGAAACGTCGCTGAGAAGCTGTCCATGTAGGGGAGGGAAGAAAAACCGAAGAGATCGCAGCATCCGCTCAGTAGTAGGGGTGCTCGGGAATCGCCAGCGTGAAATACTTCCCGCGCTCTTCGTACAGAATACGACGACTCGTTAAGATACTCAGCGCCTCGGTCAGCTCGTCTTCCGAACACACCCTGTCACGCTTTGTGTCATTCAGCGCTGTGCGAATCTGATCCCGACTCTTGGCAGCCTCGTTGCAGGACTCGATGATACCCGCCGCAGGCCAGTCGTACCGTTGTCTCGTGGGCATTTGTGGATGACGTCCATCGTAGATCGTGACGTACTCCATGGACTTGGAGTAATACAAAAACGGCCGGTCGCTGCTGTTTGCCAGCCTCTGCCATTCCTCCACCAAACCGATCAATTCCTGATAGACGTGTGGGTCCACCCGCCAATCGTCAAGTTCATACTCGAAATCATAGGCGATCTTGCGCAGATCGACACGCGACGCGTCATACACATACTCATAGGCTGTCCCCGGACCCGTGATGCGTACGCCGTACTCATGCGGTCTTGTAAAGTAGGGACTGAACCGCTGCAACCAGAATTTCCCGGTCGCTTCCGGCGCTTGCAAATGGAATAGGGACGGCAGGAGATCGATCTGCCGCCGATAGTCCTCATTCGTCTCGCCGGGAAAGCCGAGCAGAATATTCCAGGATACCGACACTCGGTAGTAACAACTCCACTTGAGGCAGATGATGTTCTGCATGGGCGTCACGCCCTTGTCCATCGCTTTTAACTGCGAGAGACTGAGGCTTTCCAAGCCGGGCTGCATGCACTTCACGCCCCCCACAGCCAGCGTCCGGATCTGGCTCTTTTGCAGATTGCTCTTGGTTTCTATAAACACATCCAGATCGCAGTGCTCGGCGGCAAACCGACCGAACAGGTTCTCGACATATTTCATGTCGATGATGTTGTCCACCAGCCGGAACCGTGTCGTATCGTACCGACTCGACAGATACGCCATCTCGCGAGCGACCTGTTCAGACGACTTGGCGCGGAATTTCATACTCTGCGCATTCAGCCCGCAGAAGGTGCAATGGTGCTTCTCGCCCCACCAACAACCGCGTGAGCCCTCATACAACAGAATACGATCCAGCCCGCGCGACGCCTCGGTGCCGAGTTCGGCCAGAAGATGATAATAATCGTCATAGTCCGGCGGGCCGGTCTGCGTGAACTCCGTGAAGAGCGCGGTATTCGGCTCACATCGAATCTCGCCCTGCGCCCGATACGTCACGCCTTTCGGGCAGGGTCCGGTCGATCCGCTCAAGATATGGGTCACCAATGCCGGGAATGTCACCTCACCTTCACCCACGACCACATGGTCGATGAACGAATAGGCGCGAAAATATTCCAACCCCATTTCGCCGTCGTAGTTGGCACCACCGAACACGATCTTCACGTCCGGGTACAAATCTTTGATGAGCTTCGCCATGGTCAGGCTGGCCACGTTTTGATCAAAGGTGGACGTGAACCCCACGATCTTGTACTGGCCCCAATCGATACCGGTCATGGCTCCGGTCAGGAATTGCGGGGCGGTCCGCGTAGCCATCTCCTCGAAGAACGAAATCGGCTGGCCGCTCTCCCGGGCAATCTGCTCGAACACCGGCTTGAACACCCGCGGATACTCGGCCCGTTTGGGGTTGTCGCGAAACAGCAGATAGGAGAAGAGCCACTCGCCGAACAGCGCGCGTTTCTCGCAAATCGATTCGTAGAGAGGAATCCCGATCTTGTGCGCGAATCGCACATTGAGGTGATGACAATCGACCCCGATGCCCTTCGCTTTTAACAGCGCCGACAGTGTGCCCAACTGAATGGAAGGATACTTCGAAAAACTGAAGGGCATGTTGACGAGCGCCACCTGGGCCCTGTCATTCATGGCACACCCCGATGATCATGGCAGAAAGCATAGATGGTTCAACCGGCGATTGCCCGGAACGGTTCAAACTCTCGATCCGCTTTGGCAGCCAGATAAAAATCGCTCTCGGTAAGCCCATTAATCTTATGTGTCCAGATCTCGACTTTACATTTTCCCCAGGCCACATACAGATCCGGATGATGGCCCTCGGCTTCAGCCACTGCGCCGACCTTATTCGCAAAGGCCAACGATTGAGCAAAATCCTTGAACGTATAAAGCCGCTCGAGATGGCCCTGGGCATTCAACGCCCACCCACGTCCCAACTCTTGCAACAAGGTCTGTGTACGATCGGCGGGGAGGGGAGGGACTCCGCCTCGACAGGGAATACATTTATTGTCGGCCAAACTCATGACATCTCCTTCGCAGACGGTGACAGCCGTCGGTCGTTTCAAGCAGAGGCTATTCTACGAGTTGCCCGTTCGGTCCCGCAACCGCCCTATCGCCCTGACGGTTGTGCGACCCTGCGTTCATCCATCGCCGCATGCCCTCGTTCGAAAAAGAGCCCTCGATTGATGTCGCCCAGGCTGACCATCCCGACCAATCTCCCCTTTTCGACCACCGGAATGCGACGAAAATTCTTCAGGCCCATGTAGGACGCGGCTTCGAGCACCGGGGTCCGTGGCGTCACCGTCAGCGGATTCAGGCTCATGACTTCCTCGACCCGTTGAGTGAGGACGTCCGCATAACCCTCCTCCATCTCCACAAAATCCCGGCTGTGCACATTGTCGTGAATATATTCGCCGTAGTTGGGATAGAGCGGAATCAAGACATCGCGCAACGTCACCATGCCGATCAAGAGCTCACCGTCCTCGAGGACCGGGATCGCACCGCAGTGACGACTGAGCATCTTGGTGACCACGCTCCGGACCGACTCATTTCGCGTGGCGGTAACCACTCCGGTAGACATGACATCCTGGACAAGCATGGCAGCCTCCTTTCAACGGGGCGACTCGCAGAGGAGTCACCGGAAGAAAAACGGGATAGTGAGGGCGGCCTCTCGACATTCTTTGCAGACTGACGCGAAATATGGTAGGGAAGTGGGGTTCGAAAAGAAAGCCCCCCCTGCAGCCGGTCAACGCAGGATCGGGGAGGGCCCTCTCCCAGGGCATCTCACGCGAGGTCGCTATCGCCACCGTCCTTCGCATCGGTCATCGGGGAGCCGCCGGCCACGCCCCTGAGAACACCCTCGCCGCTATTTGGAAAGCCCGCTCGTTTCACGCAGATCTCATCGAAATCGACCTACGCGCAACCAGCGACGGCCATCTTGTGCTGCTGCACGACGACACCATCGACCGCACCACCAACAAGAGCGGATACGTCTCCGAGATGTCGCTCGAGCAGATACAACGGCTCGATGCGGGAAATTGGCAACGTATCCCCACGCTGGAGGAAGCCTTGGACGTTGCGGGGCGTGCCGTCGGTATGATTCTCGAACTAAAGGTGGAGGGAATCGGCAACGAGGCCTGCGCAATCGTCAAGCGCACCGGCTTCCTCGGACCGTTGATCTATGCGTCGTTTCTGATGCCGGAGCTGCAGCGCGTGCGGCAAACGGATGCCGACGCGAAGATCATGGTTTTGCAGCACCGTCGGCTGCCTCCGGACCCTGTGGCGGATGTCGTCGCGTTGGATGCCTCCCATGTCGGACTCCACTTTTCGACGGTCACACCCATGCTGCTGCAAACGTATCATAACCTCGGACGACAGGTCTTCGTCTACACCGTGAATGAACCGCAGGACATCCAACGCATGCGAAAAATTGGCGTAGACGGCATTATCTCCGACTTCCCCGACCGCATCTGAACTCGGAACAGAGATGGCTTAGGGCCTATGGCTCGGAAAGAGACGGCCCGGTCACTGTTCTAGGTTATACCCGATTGCTATATGCGCTTAACCCACATTATTCATGAGCGCTGCTACTGCAACCGCCGATCTACTGCTGCGACGAGCTTCTGCCGATGCGCTCGCGACGCGCCTCAGCGATTTCGTGGCGAACCGTCATAAATAATGCAGGTTGAGCCGCTCGTAGCTTCACGACGATCTGTCGGGCAGCACCGCTGCTGGGCATTACGATATGGCAGTCGTTGACCGTCTTCACCAGAATCCAACTCGTGGTCATTCATCGATCACATCGGTTTCTAGTCCGGTCGACGCAGCGAGTTGTACCCCATCGCCCACCTCATAGGACTCATAGAACAGTACGGCATAGCCGGACACCAGGTTGCTGAGAGTGGTCTGTGCGCCAAGCCGAATGGATCGACGCCGCAGTGCCGCTCGAAGCGACGCTGTGCCACAGAATACAGTGGTGGGATCGTGTTGAAACAAAGGATGAGCGCCAGCGAACGCCCCGCCACTTACCCCACCTGATCATGGTCGTCCCTGCTGACTGATCGCTCAGAAGATAGACCATCCGGCGCACTGCCAGTCTGATCATACGAGCGAGGAACCAGGCAATCAGGAGGAATAAGAACGCGTAAAACGCAGCCTCGACCAAGGTGGCAGGGTCGGTGAGATATCCGCCAAGAAACAGGTCAATGAAAAGAAATAGGGACCTCACAAGCACAGCACGCGATTTAGAATCAGCAACTCTTGGGACTGTTTGCCATGGAAGAAGGATGGACGAAGGAATAAGCGCGGAAAACCCAGGTGTATAAAATGCCACGGGCGACCCTACACTGCGGTGGGAGGTCGCCCGTGGATGGCGCTTAGGACGCCGAACAGTCGATTATGTTATCGAGAAATCAGGACCCGTTCGAGAAGATTGGGTCTCAGGATGTCCGTCGGGGGATAGTCTATCCCAGGAAACTTGTGTGCCTCGTGCGTGAAACGACTCCTCCTGTTTTTGGATGGCTGTTATCCGGTTCTCGGATCGTGCCGAGAGGCACAAGCCAACGAAGGATCGTCAAGCACGACCGACGATCAACCTACCATCAACTCTGCGGGCCGTTCTGATCCGGTGGCGTAAGTTCTTCCATCGGTGAACCTCCCCGATTGAGGAGTGGCGAGGTTGTCGGAACAGGCGCGCACTGCCCATCGCCTCGTCACGGTGAACACAGGTCTTCGGAATACACAATCTCCTATTACGCTCCTTAGAAAATCCTGTCAACAGAAAAATAGGCCCTAGTGATATGTCCTGATCCGAATCCGATTGGTCGGGACGAGATCTGGTTACCGCAAGGGCTCCTGCTTGGACAGGAGCCCTTGGGTGGCGCTTGGGACGCCGAGTGCTATCCGTGATGTAGCGGCCCGTGAAGACCTGCCGAGTCGAACAGAAGGGTAAACCATCTCGCCGGAGAAGATCCGCCTGCCATCAACAGGCGACATGAAGAGGTGCAACCAGCTCTCCGCTTAGGGCATGACGCGATGATAATGATCGATGCGTCTTCGATGCCGCGAGGCATAGCCGAGAGAGAACCGTCTCGATCGAACCGGCGAACCGCTTGCCTTCAATTCGGCAGGCCGGACGGGCCAGGTGGAGTCGTATCGTTCATCGTCCACCCTCCTTTCCGTTGCGGGACTCAGTGGGAGATCTAGACGGCAGCCGCGCGGTCTGTCCGGTCTCCCAGCTACCACGATGGACTCGGGCCGCAAATCCTATCTACGCTCCTCGACATGTTGTGTCAATACAGGGTGTCCTTGATATCCCGGTGACGGACTGATCGACCGGACCGCCATCACCCCAGACAGGCCGCAAGCAACCTTACCGGTCCGCAGATGACCGCCCCTCCTTCGTCGCGTCGCCGGACTGCTGCCTGATCACGGCCATGTCCTGTTTCTTGTAGTCGGCGGGAGGGAGAAACAACCTGTCGTCGAGGCTCTTCTTTTCGAGGTTCACGACTTCCCAGCGCGCCTCCTCATTCCCCTTGGCGTCACGATCCACGCCCTTGATTGGAAACCCACCGTCCTTGAGCAACTCGCGCATCCACCCCGGCAGCAGCGAAGCACCGCCTGCTTGCGCGCTCATCATCCCGAACATAGCGGCATTCCCGATCCCCCGCGCGATACAGAGCTCGCCGGTGCTGCCATCCGATGTGTCTTTGGTATGATAGATCTCGCAGGAATACCCTGCGGCCTGGTCGCGTTTTCCTGTCTTGACGACCATCACATCCTCCGACCTGTCCGGTGCGGCCTTGGACGTCTCCCCCATGGGGATCTCTCTATAAATCTTTTCGTCGTGCTGAAGGCTGTACATCAGTTTCTTCTTCGCATCGAAGATCATGGCGCCCTTGTCCGAGTCCGGACCCATTTCTTCAAACCGCAGCTTGTCACCCTTCAGAAACCACTGCTGCTGCATGGTCATCCCGTCGCTCGTCTCATTCAGGACCATGAGGCCCTCAAAATCATTCGCGGACGCGACCGTCGCAACGACCGCTAACAGGACACTTACCACCAGGCTCAGCATGACCGTACGCATGTCGCTCTCCTTTCAGTCCGGACGCGCGGAACTATTGACCGCTTAGCGATTGTTCCGGTTTTTTTCATCGCCTCGCCGAGTTGCTTCATGATCTCCTGCATATCCGGTTGCTGCCCGCCCTCGCCGCCAGACCCACCCGCACCGCGGGGCGCGGCCTTGCGCTTGCTGATGCTGGTCACTTCCGTGCGCATGAACTCCTTGCCCGCTTCGTCATACTGAATGCTCCGAATGGCGAATCCTCCCTCTTCGGTGAGTTGCTTCATCCAGCTGGGCGGTGAAGACCGTCGCGCATCTTCCGGATCCGCCCAGAACTCGCTCTTCAGTCGCGATCGTCTCGGTCTTGCCCCTGCGCTTGACGATCTCATTTTCAAACGCTTCCGTGAGATGCTCTCCACGCTCCCCTGACAGGCTGAATTCCCATATAGACTTCTACCCAGGCATCTCCATCTGCACCCTTCTGGTCGTGGCGTCGAAGGCCATGACGCTCGTGCGCCCTTTACCGCAAGACAATTCCAGGCGGCCCTTGTCACCCTTGAGATACCAGTGCCTCGCGTGCTTCATGACGGCGTCCGAGTGACCGGTCGTCATGTGGAGTATGCCCTCAAACTCGCCGGCGCGGGCGGAGAGGGGCATGAGACTCAGCGCAACAGTCGCGACAACAATCGGCCATCTTCTCTGCATGATTCACACTCCTGATTGGACGAGCGCCTGCAAGACAAGCTGCACTGTAGCCGAGTGTAGTGGCCGGAACCATCCTGGACCGGCCAGACGCGCCCCTGCGAGCAACCACGCCCTAGACAATCTTCAACGTCTTGAAATTCACCCCTTTGGGGGCCGGAGGGGTAGAGAGCTTCATCGCCGTCAGCGCCCGAACGACCAGTTCCGCCACCACGAGATTGCGGTACCATTTTCGATTGGCCGGCACGATGTACCAGGGGGCGTGGTCGGTGCTGGTGGCCGCGATCACCTCTTCGAATGCCGTCATGTACTTGTCCCATAGTTTGCGCTCTTCCAAATCCCCGGAGTTCCATTTCCACCGCTTTTCGGGATCGTGAATGCGGGCTTCCAGCCGAGCCTTCTGTTCGTCCTTCGAAATATGGAGAAAGAATTTCAGAATCGCCGTCCCGTTCTCGGCAAGGAGCTCCTCGAATTCCTTGATCTGATTGAACCGGCGCTTCGCCACCTTGTCCGAGACCCAGCCGTGCACCCGCGTAATCAACACGTCTTCATAATGCGAACGATTGAAGATTCCGATCTGCCCCTTCTCGGGCGCTTTCTGGTGTACGCGCCAGAGGAAGTCGTGAGAAAGCTCTTCCGCGGAAGGCGTTTTAAACGACACCACCTTGCAGCCTTGCGGATTGACACCGGACATCACACTCCGGATGGTGCTGTCCTTGCCGCTGGTGTCCATGCCCTGTAGCACGATCAACAGAGAGCGTGTGCCGTTGGCATAGAGACGTTCCTGCAATTGATCGAGTGTCGCAATGAGTTCGTCCGCCGCCGCCTTGGCCTTGGCTTTTCCATCTTCATTCTTCTTGTACGCTCCGGTGTCATCGGGATCGAACCGTTTTAATGCCAGCCGGCAGCCGGGCTCGATGCGATAGGCCTTCATGTCATACTTTTCCACAATAGTGCCTCCTTGCGCGGACCGAGACCCCCGCGACCTCGCACGGTCAACTGTGTTGCATTCCAGGACGCGAATTAAATCTTGTCACACTCCGTTGATTAAAACGTTCGCAGCCTTATGTGATAAGACATGGCCATATTCCTAAATCAAGGAGGCGTCAGTCATGCTCAAGGAAGTGACCGGAGACATCCTTCTATCCACCGCCGGTGCAATCGCACACGGCATTGCCCCCCACGATAATTTCAAGCAGGGCTTGGCCTTGTCACTCCGCGAGCAGTGGCCCGGCATGTACAAAGATTTTCGCCACTATTGCCAAACCTACAATCCCAAACCTGGCGGCGCCTGGTCCTGGAAAGGCCCGAATTCCCCCGTCATCATCAATCTGTTTACCCAAGAACCGCCGGCCGGCGATCAGGACCATCCCGGAAAAGCCACCTTGCCCAACGTCAACCATGCGCTCCAGGCGTTGAAGAAGGAACTGCAGGAGCATCAAGTGAAGAGCGTGGCGCTGCCTCGTCTGGCAACGGGAGTCGGCGGCCTGGAGTGGGAGAAGGTCTATCCTTTACTCCAGCAGGCCTTGAAAGACCTGAATATTCCTGTGTACGTCTACGGTCAGTACAAAAAAGGGGTGACGGCCCAGGAAGCCTAGCAGGCACCAACGGTTCCGGCGCCGGGCCGATGAGTGTCAGGAGCTAGGCCGACGCCAGACGGCCTCGGACCCGAGTCAGATATTGCAGCAACAGTCCGATCTGCGACTGCCGCGCAAGATACCATTGTGCGGCAGACGCAGCCTTCTTCCCGATGCGCACCGTGACGATGCGCTCATCCGGCAGCGAAAACACGTCCTCATCGGTATCGTCATCGCCGACATATAAGGCGCCCGACGTCTTCAACTGGTGCATCAGCTCCAACATCGCAGAGCCCTTATGGAGATTGCCCGAGGGGATGGCATTCACCACGGCTTTGCCCAGCACGAGCCTTGGCGCAGGCGCCAACATCGACACGGCATGAAAGATCGCCTCCCGCGCAACCTGCGGTGAGCACGCCTGCCGATAGTGAAACGTGACCGAATAGGTTTTGTCCTCCACTACCACGCCCGCTCGCGTCAGATTGCGCTCGTCCTTAGAGATCGTCTTCAACCAGGCTCGGCAGCAATCCTGGGCCTGGTGCATGACGCGCTCCGACGTATGCAACCCTTCAAGCCCGTGATTGCCGATGAGATGGGCGGGAATACCGTCCACGCGCGGACTGAGGTCGGCTAGTGAGCGTCCCGAAATGACCGCCGTCGGCGCCGTCACTGCCAGGGCATGCAAGGCATCATGAATGGGGTGGGTGAGAACGGCGGCATGCCGGTCCTGAACGATACGCGCCAGTGTGCCGTCGAAATCGAAGGCAAACAACGCTTCGGCCTGACCGGCCAGCCGATCGAGGACACGCTTGCCTGCAGTGCTGAGCACGTCCTGCATCGGTGCGATTACCGACCCCGTCCCGAAGCCTGGCCCACCTGCTTCATCACGCGGATACGACGGCGCATCCGGGCCGCGTCCATCAGCATGCGACCCGCCCACCGGTAAACATTAAATTCCTGAATCAGTCCACGCATGCTTCGCATACGGGCGCGCTGCTCTTTAGGAGGCATCGATAACGCCATGTGCAGAGCGGCAGCGCACTGATCGATATCGTAGGGATTCACAACCAGCGCTTCAGGCAACTCCTGCGCCGCCCCGGTGAACTGGCTGAGGATCAGCACGCCTTGTTCGTCATCGCGGGCCGCAATGAATTCCTTCGCCACCAGATTCATCCCGTCATGAAGGCTTGTCACGAAACAGAGATCGGACGCCCGGTAGTATTCATACACGTCCGGCGGCTCATGGTGCTTCACCTTCAACACGATCGGCTCGTACCCTTCGCGGCCGAATCGCTTGTTGATGCGTTCAGCCAGCGCGTAGACTTGATCGTGGAAATGCTGGTACTGATCGATGATCGTCCGGCTCGGCGCCGCGATCTGAATAAAGGAAAACTTGCCGACCCATTCGGGCTGCAATTCGAACAATCGTTCGACCGCGAGAAATCGCTCGATGATGCCCTTGGTGTAGTCCAGACGGTCCACGCCGATCCCGACCAGCCGGTCCGGCCCCATGGCATGCCGCTCGCGGATATGCACCCGGCAATCCGGCACCGGACGTTGATTCTCCAACCAGCGCGAGGGCCATTCGATGGAAATCGGGTAAGGGTTCACCGCCGTGAGGCGCCCGCCGTAGGATACCGTGGAGCTGTCGCGATCGATGCGCGCCTCCAGGATGCGATCGATGCAGGACAGGAAATGGTTGCCATGCTCGCGGGTGTGGAATCCGACGATGCTGCTGCCTAACAGCCCCTCCAGAATCTCCTGTCGCCACGGGCAGATGCCGTAGCTCTCGGAGTTCGGCCAGGGAATATGCCAGAACATGATGATGGTGGCGTTCGGCAGTTTTTCTCGCACCATCTTCGGGAGCAGCGCAAAGTGGTAATCCTGTACGAGGATCACCGGATCATCCGTCTTGGCCTCTTCCACCACCGCCTTCGCGAACCGCTCGTTGACGGCCACATACTGTTCCCAGTCGGAAGTCCTGAACGTCGGACGGACGTGCGCATTATGGCACAGGGGCCAGAGGCCCTCGTTGGAAAACCCATAATAAAACCCGGATTCTTCGTCGGGCGACAACCAGATGCGGCGAATGTCGTATGAAGGATGTTCCGGCGGCACCCGTACGTGGTCCCGGCTATCCACGACTTCCCGGTCCGCTGAACCGTTGCCGTGAGCGATCCACACGCCCGAACATGCCCGCATCACCGGCTCGAGTGCAGACACCAGCCCGCTGGCCGGTACTTGCACCTCGATCTTCTGCCCGCGCCGATTGTGGATGTAGGGCTGGCGATTGGAGACAATCAGAATTTCGTCGCCAGACAGATGTTCATGCAGAATGGTTTTGAGGCTGGCGGGACTCCAGGTGATCTGACTTTCATCGCGCATTCGTCGATCGGCTTCCAATTCCCGCACCAGCGCATGGAGATCCTGTGCTACCGGATGCAGTTCGGACGAATGGGCCCCGGCGGACTCAGGCGGCAACCCTTTGCTGGTCAACATGGCCCGCACTCCCGCCACCCAACCTCGCCAGCTGAGCTGCGCCACGAGCACCGTTACCGCGGAAATCAGTCCGGCGAGTCCGACGAAGAGATAAAAGATGTACCACTTCGTATCGGTGCTGCGCTGGCGCACAAAACTCATGTCGTGGACCAGCATCAGACGGCCCTGAACTTTCCCCCCCGACTGAATGGTCGCGACCACCACGTGCAGCGGTCCTTGCGCAAAGTCCACCACTTCCGAAGAGCCCGGCGCCAGGTGCGCCAGACTTTCGCAGGACAGCTGGTCGGGATAGGTCAGAGTCTGGTAGAGCAACCGCTGCTGGGTATCACAGAAACCCAGGGCATACAGCCGCTCGTCCTGAATGACTTTGTGAAAGTAGGCGAAGATCTTCGTGCGTGAGCGGGTGACGACCAGATCTGCCAACGGCACCTCCATCGTACTGGCCAGCAATTTGGATCGGCTTTCGAGGTCGCGCGTGAACCACTTCAGCGTAAGCGAATCGACCAAGGGGACGACGCTATAGGCCACGACTCCCAGCACCAGCAACAGGGGAAGGATAAACCGGAGGGACAGCCGCATTTTTTCTCCTGCAGTTTACTTTGAGATCAAAATCTCTTATGGTCAGAGGCATGTACCCTTACGGACTCATCGGCAATTGCCACGTCTCCGCCCATATTCATGAAAGCGGGTCTGTGGACTGGCTCTGCCTGCCGAGACCGGACAGCGACCCGGTCTTCGGTCGAATCCTCGATCCGGAGGGAGGGCACTTTTCCATATCAAGCCCTACCGGCTCCGCTCAAGTCAAGACAACGCAACGCTACCTCCCTAATACAAATATCCTGGTGACCGAGGTCTCCACGTCCAAGGGCGACACGTTCAGGATCACAGACTTCTGCCCGCGCTTCGAACAGTACGGCCGCGTGTATCGTCCCGCCGCGCTCTTTCGCATCGTCGAACCGCTGGCCGGCACTCCCTCCATCCGCGTCAGTTGCCGCCCGGTCTTGGGATGGGGAAAGGAATACGCGCGAGGCATGCGCGGCAACAGCCACGTCCGGTACGACATCCGCGGCGAGTACCTCCGGTTGTTGACCAACATGCCGCTGACGTACCTGTACGAGGAACGCCCTTTCGCCCTCACCGACAAAACCTACTTTGCGCTCACCTGGGGCCTGGGCATCGAAGACGATCTCGCCAAGGTCAGTCACGAATTCCTGGATCAAACGACCCGCTACTGGCGCATGTGGGTCAAACATTGCTCGATCCCGGTGTTGCACCAGGAAGAAGTCATTCGTTCCGCGCTGGCGCTCAAACTCCATTGTTATGAAGACACGGGTGCCATCCTTGCCGCCCTGACAACCAGCCTCCCGGAGGAACCGGGCGGAGCGCGGAACTGGGACTATCGGTACTGCTGGCTGCGGGATGCCTATTTTTCTTTGACCGCGTTTCACAATCTCGGGCACTTCGAAGAGATGGAGGGGTTTCTCAAGTTCCTGCTCAACATCGCCTACACCCATGAACATTCGCGGGAACGACTCGCGCCCGTGTATACGCTCAGCCAGGATCTCCCGCTGCCGGAGACCGAACACCGGAACTGGGCGGGCTTCTGCGGCAGCGCGCCGGTGCGTAACAACAACCAGGCCGCCGAACATATCCAGAACGATGTCTACGGCGAGCTGGTCCTGGCACTGACCCCGATTTTCTCCGACAATCGTTTCTACGATCTGCGGACCAAAGACCAGGAACAACTCGTAGCCAACCTGGCTCGACTCTGCGACCGGACCATCGCCCAACCGGATGCGGGATTGTGGGAGCTTCGTAACGGCTGGCAGGAACATTCGTTTTCGAATCTCATGTGCTGGGCCGGGCTCGACCGGGCACATCGCATGCACAAGGCCGGATGTCTCCCCTCTTTGACGCTCGATCTCGACTCGGCGCGGGCCAGGGCCGCGCAGGCGCTATTGAACGCCACCAAAGACGGCTCGCTGCGCAACGGTCCCAAGGACGATACCTACGATGCTTCGCTGGCCCAGGCGGCCATTCTCGGCTTTCCAAACCGGGAGGTGTGCGAATCCACGATGCACAGCATCGCGCGGGCCCTGGCCGTGCAAGCGGGGGGGAAGGAAACCGGCTTCTATTTCCGCTACCTGCGCCCCGACGATTTCGGACGGCCGCAATCCAGTTTTGTTATCTGCTCCTTCTGGGTCGTCCAGGGACTCGCGCGGCTCGGACGAATGGCGGAAGCGCAACAGATCATGGCGCAGGTGCTCACCGGCGCAAACCATCTGGGGCTCTTCTCCGAACATTTCGTCCCCGAAACCCGCACCCAGCTCGGGAACTTTCCTCAAGCCTATTCCCACGTCGGTCTGATCAACGCCGCCTTCGCGGTCAGTCCTTCGTGGACGACGGTGCTGTAGCCCTCACGACTGTGCAGTCAGACGGCCGCCTCTGCTCCGTACAACAGTGCCGCGCCGACCGTGCGCGCCTATCAAGCCGACATCCGGCACAATCGAATCTCTGGTCTGGGTCTAACTCGAACCCCGGAGCCGTGCGACAAGCCCCGGGGCGAAGGAGAGTGTAACGCGGCGTAAGCCGGGTCAGCACAGGTTACTGGGCGGGGCCGACGACCCGGATGGTGCCGGGCTCGATCTTCATGCCCCCCGGGTCGGCTGATTTCATGCGGGCATTGTAGCTGATGACAATGGGCTTGCCGAAACACAAGCTTGCACTTTTGCTCGGGTCTAATTCCTTCAACTCACTCACCCCTCCCATCATGCCCGAGAAGCCGCGATCGCAAGACAACATCTCTGCATTCAGGCCGGGAATATCGATGAGCACGGGGAGCGTCCGATGGTTCACCCAGCGTATTTCGTCACCGACGTGTACGGTCAGATCCGCCGGCGCCAGATTGCCCTCAAATTTGACCTCATGGATGATCGCCGTTCTCGAGGTCTGCGGCAGCCCCGCACAACCAGTCGCCAAAACCAATCCTGCTATCGCCACCCACGTTCCTCGCATATCGCGCCTCCTTCCCGAAAATGATTGTACTTTTAGACTCTCAGAATCTGAGCGGTCTATTCTTACTCTTTCAAATCCACCTTTTTACTGTATCACGTTCCACGAGATCACTTCCAAGCTCGGGACTTAGTATTTTCGCGTGGAAGACTATCTGCATTATTTGACTCGGGTGACGCGATTGGTGTCCGTGTGGTGAAACAATTCGCTCCGTCCCTTCATCTTCAGCTGCGTGTCTTCGTGGTAGCTGAAACTATCCGGGCCATGCAGGGTCACCGTGAGTTCATAGCGGACGGTCTTGAACTCCCGATCCAGAAACTTGTTCGAACAGATGCCATACGTATCCGATCCGACATCCGCCGAAATCTGAAACGACGTGGCGTCCGGCTCCACGGTTCCTCCGGCCAATACCGTGATGCCGCGCGGAACAACAAAACAGCGCAGCACCTGTTTCGCCGCCGCATCCCATAGCCAGTAACCGGTGTCTTCATGAAACGGCGCCCCATCGCTCAGCCGCCAGGCCACGGTCGCATAACGAAGTCCGTAGAGCTGTTGTTCATGATTATTGACCGGACCGAACGGCTCGAAGGTCAACCGTTCGCGATAGGCATTCAGTTCCGTGCCTCGATCAGCCGAAGGTGCCACATCGGCGCCCTTGTCGCCCTCCCACACACCCGCCAACGCCGCCAACGGACCGAGATACGTAATCAGATCGTCACCCATCTCACCTGTCCTCCTTGTCGATGAATATCTCCGCCAAGAGAGTGCCCAACGGAGCAAATCGGAGGCTCTTGTACCAGAAGTCGGCAGAGCGACTCAAATTGAAACAGGCCGAGGAATATTCAAGTGAATGATCGTTTGGCAGGTTTTCCCCGGCTTACAAGAAAGTGATGCGCCCGGAAGATTATGAACGGAGGGAGCCGCGCGCCCTCTCTGCACGAAGCCTGTTTCCAAGTTGCACAATGCCGCTGCGAATCGTGAGCGTGATCGTCCACTCTGAGAGAACCGGACCTCCGCAATGGAGTCATCCGGCAGCCTTACTACAGCCAAGAGAATGGGACGGCGGCGTCAACGGTGAGAGTGTCAGGCAAAAAATGGCCCGGGCTCATCTCCGAGCCCTTTGTGATGGGTCGACGACACGTTAGAAACGAATGACTGGAGGGGTTTATTCGTCGCCCGGAACCATCTTAAATGGCTCCGGGTCGAACGAGCTGAAAAGGCACCTACTTGAGGTGAAGTATCCCCGCGCACACTTGAGGCGCGGGGTCGCACAAAGTGCGATTTGGTGGAGGCGAGGGGAGTTGAACCCCTGTCCGAAGATCGTCGGCTCATCGCGTCTACATGTGTAGCCGATTCTTTAAGCTTCGCAGCGACCCACGCCTATCGGCCGGCTTAGAATCGCCGCTAGCCCAGTATTGTCTCGCCCCCCGCCGCTGAGCACCGGCGTGGGACCAGCCCGCTGCATCGCGCCATTCCACCCCCGCGGGCCTCAGATGGAACGACGTCTCAGCTTAAATAATTAAGCTGCGAGTGCCAGTTCTTGATTGGCAGTTGCGTTTTTCCCGGAATTTTACGAGTTCCCGAGATCTCGACATGCGACGATGGCGTCAATATCCCCGTCGAAACCGGTCGCCCCCTTTCTTTTGAAGCGTGAAACGTCAAATGTGAGAAGCCATTCGCTCATGAAAGGATTCGGCTAAGTACCCGCCTTCTTTCGCGTTTCACTTTTCACGTCTCATTATGTCTTAGATGCTCATCATACAGCACAGGTCAACGGGATGCCAGGAGAGAAAGGTACGGCGGAAAACCAGGGCCGTGAAAATCAGGGAACCGGCGTGAAGCTCCAGATCCATCCCTGGTCCTGTTGCGTGAAGACCTGTCCCTTGGACAACTGACCTGCGAGGAACTCGGGAGGAAGTGTCACCAGCACCTGTTCCTCGCGCACCTGCCCCTGAACCGGATGGGTGCCCTTGCAGCCGCCTCCCCCGACATATTCCTCCATATCCGGAGTTCTCCGTTCACCCACCAGGCCGAACATCGGTCCCATTACCAGAATGCTCTTCAACTCAAAATGCTCGTAGGCCCCCTTGAGAATCGGGGCCGGGCAGACCGCCGAGCCATCCCGATAGCGCTCCGCCTTCGTCGGAATATTCGGCAATACTTTGGGCGACACCCCCTCCTCCAGCGGCCACTTGAATTCAAACTCGACCTGCTTCGTCACGTCGGCGACGGCCGAACCACCGACGAACTGCTTGTCCTTTTGAAAGACTCCCACCACTTTGTACTTCAACGGTGCGGGCTTCGAACGGGAAGCCCCCTTCGTGAGCCAGACCATCGCCTCGCTCACAGTGGTGGCCGTTTGCGACCCTGCGCCCGCCTCGCGGCCGTTCAACACAAGCACGGTCCCCGCCATCAACAACATTACCAGACGGGTCATGTGTTCACTCCCTCCCCAATTCCGCGCAACGGCACACCTCAGCCGCCCGCACCGGCATTCACCCGTCGCTCCACGGGATACTGCCGTTCTCGCCAGGCATCGAGACCGCCTTCGAGCGGACGCACACGGTGGATGCCTTTCCTTTTCAAAAGAAACGCCGTCCTGGCGCTGGAGACTTCATTCGGGCAGGTGCAATAGAGCACGATGTCGCGGTCGCGCGGAATCTCCTGGTGCCGATGCTCAATCTCTTCCAACGTGAAGTTGATCGCGCCGGGAATGGTGTCCGGATCGAGTTGCAGAGACAGGGGATGCCGCACATCCACTACGCTGATCGCCTCGCCCGCATCCAGCCTTTGTTTGAGCTCGTCCACGGATATCTTCGCCATGCGCAGATGCCGGAGGAACTTCTGCCGGTAATAGAACTTATAACCGACGAATCCCGTCAGGCCGAGGAGCAGCACCCCAAACACAAGCCCGCCCGCCTGATCGAACAGCCCGACGAGCTGTTCGAGTTGATTGCTGAATAACGCGCCGACTCCGGCGCTGCCCGCCGCCCAGATCAACGTGCCCGCAACATCGTACAGCGCGAACGTCGCCGCAGGCATCCCGACAATCCCAGCCAGCGGCGGCGCCACCGTGTTGAAGCCGGGGATGAACTTGGCCAGCAACAGTCCCCGTGGCCCATACCGGTGAAACAAATGTTCCGTATCCCTGACGCAGGAGTCCGGCTCAAGCGATAGGCGACAGAGGAAACCCAGCACCGTGCCGCCTTTGAAGCGCCCGAGGTAATACCAGGCGAGGTCCGGCGGAAGCGCAGCGGCAACCGGCACAAGCAGCGCCGTCGTGAGGCTCATTTCACCGGCCCCGACCAGTGCACCTGACGCAATGAGGAGAGGAATCGCCGGAATCGGGAATCCGATCTGTTCAATGAAGACCACCCAGAACAGCACGGAGGCGCCGTGATCGGCGAGAAACTGGAAGGTGTTCATGGCGATCTCCTTCCAGTCACTCAGGCGCTGCGATAACGCGAGAATCGCGTAAATAGAATCGCGGCGAAGGGGAGGGCCAGCCCTAAAGCGGCCTGCACGATCAGCAATAGTCCCAGCTGACTATAATCGTCCGGCGTCTGCAGCACGTTGGTGGCGGGATCGCGCACCTCCCGGGTCACTACAAACAACTCGTTGAGATATTTGGTCCCCAGTTGGCCGAGCGACAGCGCGAGGTTTGTGAAGGAAGCCATCACGGCAAAATAGGTCGCCTTGAGATTCGCCGGCGCAGAGTTGGCGATCCAGGCCAGCATGGGGATCATGGAGATCTGGCCGAGCGGTGATTCCAACGCCGTGTTCACGAGGGCAATGAACCGCGCATCGACCAGGCCTCCAGTCAAGGCGGCCGTCCACTCATGAAGCCCGTAGTACATGCTCACGATGGGCAACCCCAAGAGAAACGCCGCCACAGTTAGAAAGCCGACCACGTAGGCGATGGACCGTTCCGCCATAAACCGGCGGAACAGAAACATCCCCGCGAGCGTGAGGGCACTGCCGATGAGCGACAGCACCGACAGGAATTGTTGATCGAATCCCAGCTTGTCGATCATCCACCAGGTGGCGCCTTCGCCGGGGCCGGGAACCGCACGAAACACGAAGACCACCAGTGCCGTGCCCACAAGGACATGCCTCGCGTCGGGCGCCAGTTCGCTGGTGAGTCGTACCATCAAGACCGAGACAATGGCCATCGACCCGGCGAACACGATTT
This sequence comes from Nitrospira sp., assembly GCA_040376625.1. Lineage (GTDB taxonomy): Bacteria > Nitrospirota > Nitrospiria > Nitrospirales > Nitrospiraceae > Nitrospira_A. The sequence goes on from JBEIQG010000034.1 coordinate 20,891, forward strand.
CTTCATTGTAGGCAAAATCTGCGATGCCGACCGTGAGGGTGAAGAGCACGAATGCCAGGCTACCTCCGAGTATCCACCAATTGGGCTTGGTCGGTTCAGCACCGCGCTCCATCAGCGCCGAAACCCGTTCCGGCGTAATACCTTGGCGCAGGAGCCGACGCCTCTCACGCACCCGAAGGAACGACGCCGCACTCACGCCCAGAACCGAGACCACTGGAATCACCAGGGCCATCAGATAGACCTGCTGGTAAATCCGGGCGACCTGATCCTTGGGCAGATTCTCCACGCCGGTGAACACATACAGGTTGATGAGGGCGACCAGGATGCCGCCGCCGATGATGGCCACGCGGCCGAGCGTCTGCATCGTGGTGTGCATGAGTTTCAGCCTGGCCTCATCGAGGGGCACCCCTCGTTCATCGACCCTGGGCACGGCCTCAACCGTCATCGCATCCGCTACCGTATCCTGAATCACATAGCCGATCGGCGACAACAACACGCTGAGCACGTACCACACTTCCGCCGGCATCACGGCGACCATCGCCTCGCGGTGACCGATCAGGCCAACCATGATCAACAGACTGGTCGCAATCACCCCGGCACCGAAATAGACAAGGAGACTTTTCCAGCGCCATAACAAATCGACCAGATGTCCGAACGGCATTTTGAGCGCCCAGGGAATACCCGCCCAGAATCCTAACGCGGCCAGAAAGGCCGCGGACAGGCCCAGATAGTCTTTAACAAAGAAGGTGCCGACGATGCCGGTCAGACCGGAAATTCCGGCGGCCATGTAGACCATCAGCGGCGGCAGATAGGAAAGCTGGAAGTCGCGCACGACTTCCAGAATATTGCGGTCGATCCAGCGAGAGGCAGCAGCAATCACAAATGCGTATCCGGGGACAGCGGTGAACTGAACATTTACTCCCTCTCTGTTACCCGTATGGGCCTCCCATTTGCAAGCAGCCGGAGCACCCACCGGAAGGGACGGAGTCTTGTGACCAGGGCCCTTCCGATCAGACCAGGCACGACTTACTCGGGAAACTCCGCGGGAGCCGTCGCATGTTGCCAGCCCTCGCCGTTCAAGGACCCTAAGAAGGCGACCACCTCCCGCTTCTCTTCTGCAGTAAGTTCCAGGGGAATCAGGGTGTTGTCGAGATGCGGATTCTTGATGCCCCCTTGGTTGTAAAATTCGACCACGTCTTCCAGCGTTGCGAATCGACCGTCGTGCATGTAGGGCGCCGTGCGCGAGATCTCCCGC
>JBEIQG010000041.1:0-20021 GCA_040376625.1 Nitrospira sp.
CACGTCGAAGGCTCGCGCATATTCCATGGCGCGTCTCATGACGAGGCTGTTCATCACCGGCTTTCCGTCGTCGGAGATTGCCACGCAGCCGGCGCGGCGCAGGTCGCCGATTTCGGCTAGTTCCTTGCCTTCCGACTTTTTTGTGATGGCGCCGATCGGATACAGGTGAGCGTTACCCGCGGCCTTCGCGCGCTCGAGCATAAATTCGGTGACGGCCTGATTGTCGTTCACGGGATTGGTGTTGGGCATCGCGCAGACGGTCGTGAATCCGCCCGCGACGGCCGCCGCCGTTCCCGATGCGATGGTTTCCTTATACTCGAAACCGGGTTCGCGGAAATGCACGTGGAGGTCTACGAAGCCCGGAAGTACCAGTTGGCCCTTGGCTTGAATGACCGTCGCGCCTGCCGGAGCCTTGAGGGCCGGTCCGACCGCCGAGATTGTTCCGTTTTCGATCAGGACATCCGCCACACCGTTCACACGGCCCGGATCGATCACATGCCCGCCTTGAATCAGTAGTGTCATCGTTCACTCATACAAGAAAAAGGTAAAAGAGTTCAGTCGGTTACTTCGACCCGTTCAGCCGGCCCCCGACATGAGATACAAAATGCCCATGCGCACGGCGACGCCGTTTGCCACCTGATCGAGAATCACGGACGAGAGACTGTCCGCCACGTCGGGCGCGATTTCCACTCCGCGATTGATCGGACCCGGATGCATGACAATGGCGCCGGGTTCGGCCAGCTTCACGCGCTCGCCGGTCAAGCCATAGTGACGCGCATACTCACGGATCGTCGGAAACAACGCGCGGCCCTGTCGCTCCAGTTGGAGCCGCAGCATCATGATTACATTGACGCCTCGTAGCGCTTCGTCCAAATTATGGTACACCTGCACTCCGAGCTGACTGATCTGCAGCGGAATCATGGTCGGCGGTCCGACGACCCGTACTTCCGCTCCGAGTTTCGTGAGGGCAAAAATGTTCGAGCGGGCGACGCGGCTATGCGCCACATCGCCGACGATCGCGACGCGCAACCCGGCGAAGCCCATTCGCCGGCTGCGGATCGTGTATAGGTCGAGCAGGGCCTGTGTCGGATGTTCATGCCACCCGTCACCGGCATTGATGACCGAAGACTTCACGCCCCGCGCCAGAGTTTCCGCCGCGCCGGCTGAGGAATGTCGCAGGACAATGATATCGGCCTGCATGGCTTCGATGTTTCGCGCCGTATCCAGCAGCGTCTCTCCCTTTACCACGCTGCTGGATGAGGGAGAAAAATTGATCACATCGGCGCTGAGCCGTTTGGCGGCCAATTCAAACGAGGTTCTGGTTCTCGTGCTCGGTTCGAAGAAGAGGTTGACGACCGTCTTGCCCCGTAACGCCGGCACCTTCTTGATCTCCCGGCCGGAGACTTCTTTAAAGGAATCAGCGGTTTCCAGGATCAACGCGATGTCGTCCGCCGACAGGTGGGTCAGGCTGAGCAGATCTTTCCGTTTGAGCCCCACGACAATGTCTCCGGTTACGCCCTGATGATGACCACGCGATCCTCTTCCCCGTTTTCTTCGAGATGGACCTCAATGGCCTCTTCGCGTGAGGTGGGAATATTCTTGCCGATATAATTGGCCTTGATCGGTAGTTGCCGGTGGCCGCGATCGACCAGTACCGCCAGCTGAATTTCCGCCGGTCGCCCCAGGTCGATCAGGCTGTCCATGGCGGCACGAATGGTGCGGCCGGTAAAGAGCACGTCGTCCATGAGAACCACCTTGAGGTCGGAAATTTTAAACGGCACCGAGGTCTTGCGGAGGATCGGTTGATCCTTCCGGAGCGACAGGTCGTCCCGATAGAGCGTGATGTCCAATTCCCCGATCGGGATCTGCGTGCCTTCGATGTCGTGGATGCGCCGCACGAGACGATGCGCCAGGTGCACGCCGCCCGTCCGGATTCCCACCAAGGCCAGATCCGTAATGCCTTTGTTGCGCTCCAGAATTTCATGCGCGATGCGGGTCACGGCGCGGGCGATATCCCCGGCGTCCATTACCACACGCTCCTGCCGGCTGCCTGTTGTCGGTTCGGTTGTCATAGGTGATCGAGTCGATGAGGGCATAAAAAAACCTTCCCACCGGTTTGGATGAGAAGGTGCGGGCTGTCGGGCGGCTGGCCGCCGTGTCGTGTGGTCATGATCTCCTTACCCACCTCACAGGATGAGCGTTAAAGGCGAGCAGATCTTAACGAGTTGCCCCCACCGTGTCAAGAAATCTATGGCCGTCTCTGGCCTGTTTCATGGCGCGACACCTTCATTGACTCCCTGCATGCCATTTGTTAGCTTCGTGCACTTGAGAGGCGGTCTGTCTCTCTCGATGATCATCCAGTCACCCGGAATTTATCAGCTCCCATCCTGAAAGGATTGCGCATGACTGCCTCTACCGCCACGCCTGACCTTCTGACCGTTTTGGCCAATAAGGCGACTCATCTTCGCATTGATAGTGTGAAGGCGACGACTGAAGCCGGAAGCGGACATCCATCCAGCTGCTGTTCGGCCGCAGACATCGTTGCGGTCCTGTTCTTTTCGGTCATGCGGTACGACCCGAAGAACCCGAAATTGCCCAATAGTGATCGATTCGTCCTCTCGAAAGGCCATGCGGCGCCTTTGCTGTATGCGGCCTGGGCGGAAGCCGGGCTGTTTCCCAAATCGGAATTGCTCAAATTACGCACCCTCGGGTCCGATCTCGAAGGCCATCCGACTCCCCGCCTCTCATTCGTGGACATGGCCACCGGTTCATTGGGACAGGGATTGCCGGCCGGAGTCGGTCTCGCGTTTAATGCCAAATCGATCGACAAGACCGACTACCGGACCTATGTGTTGATGGGCGACGGCGAATCCGTCGAAGGCTCCGTGTGGGAAGCGGCCGAAGTGGCGCGGCAGTCGGCGCTCGACAATCTGTGCGCGATCGTCGATGTGAACCGGTTGGGACAAAGTGATCCGACGATGCTGCAGCACGACATGGAGGCCTACCGTGCCCGATGGGCCGGGTTCGGCTGGCATGCCATTGTGGTGGACGGGCATGATGTCGGAGCCCTCGTTGCAGCGTTTGCCGAGGCCGCCAGGACCAAGGGCCGACCGACGGTGCTGTTGGCGAAGACGTTCAAGGGGCGCGGCATCTCCTTCATGGAGAATCATCCCGACTGGCATGGAAAGCCCCTGAAAAAGGGAGAAGAAACCCAAAAGGCCCTGGATGAACTGACGCGTCAACTCAAGCCCGGTTCGACCGAGCCGCAGATTCCGCGGCCGACAGCCGTCAATGCCCCAGCCCCTGCGAAGGGGACGATGGCGCCCCCGCCCTACAAGCTGGGTGATTCGGCGGCAACGCGCGAAGCCTTCGGCGCTGCTCTGTTGGCGATCGGCGAAGCGAACTCGCGGGTGGTGGCGCTGGATGCAGATGTGAAGAACTCCACCTATAGCGACAAGTTCGGTAAACGGTTTCCGGAGCGCTTTTTGGAGAACTTTATCGCGGAGCAGAACATGCTGGGTGCTGCGGCCGGTATCGCCGCCTGCGGAAAGATTCCCTTTGTGGCGACTTTCGCGGCGTTCTTCACGCGAGCCTACGATTTCATTCGAATGGCGGCGATCAGCCAGTCGAACATCAAGCTGGTGGGGACGCACGTCGGGGTGAGTATCGGTGAAGACGGCCCCTCGCAGATGGGGCTTGAAGACCTGGCGATGATGTCGGCGCAGCCCGGTGTGACGGTGCTGTACCCGTCCGACGCGCTCTCGATGTACAAACTGGTGGAAACGGCTGCGGCTCATAAGGGCATGGTGTACCTCCGTGCCGGTCGCCCCAAGACATCGGTGATTTATGCCGCAGACGAGCAGTTCCGGATCGGAGGCTCCAAGGTGGTGCGGCAGAGTCCCGCCGACCAGCTGACGATCGTGGCGGCCGGTGTGACGTTGTTCGAAGCCTTAAAGGCTCATGACCAATTGAAGGCGGCCGGCATCACGACTCGCGTGGTCGACCTCTACAGCATCGTGCCGGTGGACCGGGCTACCTTGCTCGATTGCGCGCGGGCGACCGGCGGACGATTCCTGACGGTCGAGGACCATTATGCACACGGAGGCATCGGCGATGCCGTCTTGAGCGCGCTCGCATCGGAAGGCGTGCGGGTGCACAAATTGGCCGTTCGGGAAATCCCGCGCAGCGGGAAGCCGGATGAGCTCGTCGATCATTTTGGAATTGGAGTACGCTCGATTGTCGAAGCGGCCAAAGAAATCGTTAAAACAGCCTCCCGCTGAACAATCCGGCCCTGCCTTCCCTGCCGGGTTGAATCAGATTCCCCTCCTCCAGATCCTCAGCGCCCAGGATCGTCAGAAGGTCCTGGGCGAAATGACGGAAACCCGCTACGGCAAGGGGCAGTACATCTTCCGTGAGGGTGATCCCACCGAGTACTTCCATATCGTCAAGGAGGGGTCGGTGAAGTGCGTCAAATCGTCCCTCGACGGGAAGGAGTGCACCCTGAAAGTGCTCATGCCGGGCGATCTGTTCTGTTGTGATGCCTCGGCCTTCGACGGCGCCTCCCATCCGGGCACGGCCCAGCCCATGGGTGATGTCAGCGTGCTGCGGATGAAAAAAGAAGCCTACTTCAAGATGCTGCGGGGAAATCCGGATGCCGCGATGGAAGTCATCCGGTACCTCGGCAACCGCCTCAATGAAGCGCAGGAAAAGGCCAAGGTCCTCGCACTGGACCGCGCCGACCAACGGCTGGCCTCTCTGCTGGTGAACCTGGCTGAACGAAGCGGTATTCAAGAGCCGAATGGAATCAGGGTGTCCGTCCGTCTCACCCGCCAGGACATGGCGAATATGGTGGGCGTGACGACTGAAACCGCTATTCGCATCATGGCGCGTTTTAAGAAAGATCGTCTGGTGTCCGGAACGGCTGCCCGTCTCGTCATTCGCGACCTCGCCAAGCTCAGACTCCTCGCCTCCACGTAATTATTTGCACGACAACGACGGTATTGCTCAAAACATGACAATAGTCATGTTTATGTCTGATGACCTCCCGTATGGTGCAGGCAGAGGCGCAGCATTCGACCCGCAACGAATGTTGATCCGGGAGCGATGCGTTCCCGGCCGCCGGGTGAACCGTACGGACGATCGGAGGCAACTATGGAATCACTGATGACGACTACCCACTTGAGACGCCGGCACAAATTCCTGCCCATCCTGGGAATGGCGCTGGGCCTGCTGGCGGGTATGGCCCTGCCCGCCCAGGCCAAGACCCACGAGGTCAAAATGACCGCAGTCGAGACGGACATCGTGATCGACGGAGGCGGTGAAAAGTATGCCGCCTGGACATTCAACGGACAGTTCCCCGGTCCGGTGGTGCGGGTCACGGAAGGCGATATCGTCAATTTTACATTGACCAACCCGGACACAAACAAGAATCCCCATGCAATGGATTTCCATGCCGCGGAAGTCGATTTTCTGAAGAACTACCGAGCGGTCAATACCGGCGAGACGCACAGCTTCTCATTCACGGCGAGGAAACCCGGTGTGTTCTTCTACCACTGCGGTGCTCCGCCCATGATCCAGCACGTGGCGCGCGGAATGTTCGGCGCGATCATCGTGGATCCGAAAAATTCAAAAGTCTGGCCCAAAGCGGATCGGGAATATGTTCTGGTGCAGTCCGAATATTTCAAGAATCCGAACGACGTGCAGGCCATGTTCGATCGCAAGTACGACGGCATGATGTTCAACGGCGGTATTTTCAAGTACCACCCGTTCGTGACCGGCGGCGGGAAACTCGATGCGAAGCCGGGGGAACGGGTGCGGATTTATTTCGTCAATGCGGGCCCGAACGAGTTTTCGTCGTTTCACCCGATCGGCGAGATTTGGGACAACGTGTACGAGAGCGGCAATCCCGCGAACAATTTGAAAGGCGTACAAACCTACGTAGTGGGTCCGGGTAGTGCCGCCACCTTCGACGTCGTGGTGGAATCTGCAGGGGCATATCCGCTGGTGACCCATTCACTCACGGGTGCCTTGAGAGGAGCCATCGCGGTGTTACTGGCCGGACCGGATGCGAAGCCGTCTCCCTTGATGCCGATGGTGCCGTGGGAATTACCGGCGAAGTAACGCAGGTCGTTTGATTGATTCACCCGGCCGGCTCGAAGGGGTCGGCCGGATAGTCCGAAAAGCAAGATCATGGCGAATCAATTCATTCAAGGCTCGTGGTTCTTAGGAGATGCCGATGCCATTTCATGGGATCATGCGGTGCTGCTTGCTCCTATCCGCCGGATGCCTAGCGAATCCAGTCGCTGCCGGCACCTCGCACGAGCGCGTGGCGCTCTTCTTGTCCGGCCAAGACTGTCCCTCTTTCCACCGGAGTCTCACTGCGGAGTTGGCGCAAGTACCCGGCGTCACGGGCGTGGAGCCGGACAGCGTCCCTGATCATGTGCTCATCGATGTGGTCAGCGGCCGGGTCGCACCGGAAGAGCTCCTGGCGACCGCACGACGCCGGGTGGGCCCCGATACGCGATGCCGGGTCGAGATCATGAAGTCCTGTATCTCGGCCGGTCCGGTTTTGAAGTCCAGATAGGCGGCACTTGCGACTTTTGAACCGTTCGGCCAGACTACGCTCCGCCTGTCCGACACCTACTGCGGAGGCTACCGGCATCATGCCCCACAAATGGACCGCCCTGTTGTGGAGCGCGATCGTGATCGGCGGCTGGTGTCTGGCGTCGGCCCTGTCGCTGCGTGCTCAGGAGGCGATGCTCGAATTTCCGATCCGCCCTTTCAATGTCGATGTCATGCTGCGCCAGCAAACGTTCGCTCCCGATGACCGTGAGATCGGCGTGCAGCTCGGGATCACGGCGCTTCGCTACGGCAATGTGGAAGTCCGGACCATCTATCAGTACTTCAGCATCCATACGCAGGACTTCCGGACCGACCAGCATTCCCTGTTTCTCAATCCCCGGTGGAACAACTTCATCGACATCTTGGATTTTCCCACACACAAACCGATCAGTCGCCTGCTCCGCCATATCCTGTTCGGTCCATTGGAGGACCGGGCGGTCCCGTACCTCGGGATTCTGGCCGGAGGTGTGTTGCCCGGTCCTGGAAACCATGCACCGGGCCATTTGATCGGTGGTCAACTGGGCGTGCGATTTCCTGTCGCGCGCAGTCTGTCGGTCGATATCAGCGTGCAATATAGCCAGTACGGGGTCGATTTTCGCGGCGAAGCGGGACAGGCTCAACAATGGGTGTTTCTCACAGGCGTTCGGTTTTAAGGCAGGCGTCGCGACTCCGTGCGGGATGGATGGTGCTCCTTGGTCTCTTCCTTCCCGGGTGCGGGCTGCTCATCGACGCCGTCGAGCACGTCTGGCCGGTGACGGGCAACAAAGTCGATATCATCTGTCAACGTGAGCGGGTTCAGGTCGGTCTGGCGATGGAACCCTTTCGTCCGTTTGTGTTCCCGACGATGTGGACCGACGAGGGCGCCCGGGTCACCGGGCTCGATGTGGAACTGGTGCGGGCGATGACCGACGAACTGTCCCGGCGTTGCGGTCGTCCGGTGACTCCGGTCTTGCACCTGGTGCGATTCAGGGATCTGTTCCGCCTGCTGAATGAAGGACATCTTGATTGGTTCATGTCCGCCGTGGCCATTAACACGCCCGCGCCATCCCGGGCCGGGGTGGCCTATTCCCTGCCCTACTTTTACGGCGGGGGTATCAGCGGGATCACGACCAGTTCCACGGTGCTTGAGCGAGTGCGCGCGAATGTCCGGGAGCAGGCGCTTCATCCCACTCCCGACCGGCTGGCGGCGACCAGCCATGCGCTGGACGGATTAACGATCGCGGTTCAGGACGAAACCAGCGCCTATTATTATGCCGAAGCGAATCTGAGCCCCCACCGGCTGATCCTCTGCGATTCGCTCCCGGCCGCGTTTGAGTATGCCGGCTCGCAGGCGGAGCCGCGCATCGACGTGATTCTCGGGGCGCAACCGGTGCTGGAGTATATGGTCAAACGGGTTCGAAAAGACTGGTCGTTATTGACTCGAGAAAACGGCCGACCGTTGTTCTTGACCAAGGCGGATTACGGCGTGGTCGTGGCCGAAGAGAGTTACCACCTGCGATGGTTGTTGAACGATCTGTTGTTGAAACTCGATGAGTCGGGCCGGCTCCGTGAGATGCGAACCAGGTGGCTTGATGAGGAGTACGCCTTTCCTCGCCGGGCTTCTCTGGAGGGGTTGCCGTTTGACGTGGAACAGATGGCGGCGCATTACGCCCAAGGAACCTGCCGCCTCAAGGTCGAACCGTAACTTTCCGGAAAGGAGAACGGGTATGAGAAGATACCGGTTATGCATCATGGCGACGGCGGCCCTGTTGATAATGATCGCGCAACCCTCGATGGTTGCTGCGGTGGAGCGGGCAGAGGCGGAAGAAACGGCGCGATTGTTGGCCAAGCTTCTGCAAGCCGGCCGACTCGTGGTTGAACGGCATCAAACGCTGATCGACGATCCCCATAAGGGTGACAAGGGGTTCACGCCGGAACTGTTCGAACAACAGCTGATGCGGGAGTTTCGGGATAAAACCGGAATCGATCTGGCCGCGCTGCCGGCGACGCCGGTGTCCATTCTCATTCCGCCGATGGCGAAAGAACTCTTGCCTGCGCTGGTGCAGGCCAGCCGGGAGGTCGTGCGGGAGGCCCAAGTCGTCATCAACCAGCGCGGCATCGGTTACAAGAATTTCATCCCTGCGACCTATGGGAGTCAGGCCTCAGCCCGTTTCTCCAAGTCGGCGCACGTCCGGCTGAAACAGACCGCCCTCGAGCCCCGTAATCCGAAAAACGAGCCGGATGAATATGAGGCATCGGTGTTGAAATGGCTTTCCGCCAGGCCACGCGCGGACGCCTATGTCAGCGAGCTGACGGAAGAGGGGCGGACGTTACGGGTCGTCATGCCGATCTACTATGCCAAGGATTGTCTCGTCTGCCATGGCGAACCGAAGGGGGATCTCGACGTCTCCGGATATCCCAAGGAAGGGCACAAGGAGGGCGACCTGGCCGGGGCCATCACTGTCACCGCGCCGCTGACGCCTCGAAAGTGAGACGGCCTACGCCGGTCGGATGTCTGAGAGCAGGAACGATCGCCGATTGGCGAATGATGGCGGTTGCTGAATGTCAGGACTGATTCGGTGTGACAAAGACCAGAACTTTCAGTCGCTGGTTCGTGTGATTCCTTACTCCATGCTCTTCGCCTGCCGGTGCCATCGTGCCCTGGCCCGGCCCCAACACCTGCTTGTCTGAGCCGACCTGAAAGGTGCCCTCCCCTTCCAGCACCAGGTAGACCTTATCCTGGTCGCCGTGAACGTGGCTCTTCTGTTCTTGTCCCGGTTCAAAACAATAGATGTCGCAAAAAAATCTGGGGGTCTGGAAGAGGTTGTTCTTCTTCATCTTCTCGGAACTGAACTGCTGAAAATCGGAAAGTGCGATTACCTTCATGTCGTGGGCTCCACGGGTCAGGATGAATGAGGTGAGTCCGCTGTGTGCAAGCGCGTGACAATACGGTCGACCGAGATCAAGTGGCGCGAGAGCCCCAGGTCTTGTGCAGGGAGCCCCATCGCGAGGCCAAGCAGCTGTGGAAGATGCAGGATCGGAAGGTTCAGCGCCGTCTTGACGGCCTTCCCTGCCCGTTCCTGATAAATGTCCAGGCTCATGTGGCAGAGCGGACAGGGGGTCACCATAAAGTCCGCGCCATGGTCCTTCGCATCCTTCATATTGGTGCCGGCCATGGCCACGGCGATCGCTTCCTTTTCCAGGATGATGGGAAAACCGCAGCACTTTGTCCGGCCCGCATAAGCGACCGGTTCTCCGCCGACGGTGCGAATTATTTTCTCGAGCGAACTTGGATTCTCCGGATCATCGAATCCCAGCTCCCAGGAAGGCCGGAGCATGTAACATCCATAGAAGGGGGCGATACGGAAGTTACGGAATGGAGATTGGACCGTCTCCCTCACGCGGGTGAGACCGAGATCCCGCACCGCGATCCAGAGCAGATGTTTCACTTGAATGCCGCCGCCATACCTGATGCCGTCCTGCGCGAGGATGGTATTCACCCGTTCGAGGGTGCCCGGTTCGCTCTTCAATCTCCGGTTCGCGGCGCTCATCACTCCCTGGCAGGTGCCGCAGATGGTCATGATGTCCAGCCCGAGCCGTTCCGCTTGGGCGAAGGTCCGGGCGTTCAGCGCAAGGGCCACATCCGGATCGGCCTCTCCGATCACGCCGGCGCCGCAACAGGAGGAGGCGGCAAGCTCGACGACCTCGATGCCCAACCGGCCGACGATGGCCATCGTGGATTGATAGAGTTCGGGAGTGGCGCCTTTCGCTGCGCAACCGGGATAGAGGGCAAATTTCAGCGGCATAGCGTGGGTCGTCTGTCCATTCGTCCTGTCCGTCCCAACATAACGTATTTCACCCCTCGATGAACAGACGGAATCGGGCTTCTCTCGGGTGCGTGAGCCATAGGTGGAATCAGGGAAGTTTTGAAACGGTCTCCGTATAGCTTTTCTTCAGGTCTTCGACGGCGGCGTTCATGTTGTCTTTCAGCTTACTCCAGGCCGAGCTGGTGGAGGCATTCACCTCCTCGAGCTGCTTTCCTGCCTCGTCTTTTTTGCGTTCCAGCTCCTGAAGGGCCTTCTGCATTTCAGTCCGGGCTTCCGCCGAGGCGGCGTTGGTCCTTTTTTGGAGCGCCGCAATTTTGACCTGCATCTCGGCCAGTTCGGCCTGCACCGCCTTCCGGAAGGTTTCCTTTTGCTGAAGCGTATACTGTTTGGTCGCTTCGAAGGCCTCCTTGGTATCCCGGATCACCCGGTCCGTTGTAGACGATTGCGCCTGGTCACCGGCAGTCGCCCGAGGCGAAAGCGCGAGAGAGATGCCGATGATGCACACAAACGCCAGCATTCTAGCTACGGCCATGCAGTGACTCCTTGTTGTTTTCAGATGAGATGCGGCCCTTCGGTCCAACGCGCTCACATTATACCGAATCTCCGGCATGTTCTGTGCCAGTCGATCCCCTCCCGGGCGGTTAAGGTTTTTGAAACAACGAGCCGAAAAGGGTCTACAAGGCAGACAATCCCGCAACCTTGACTAGTGGTGTAAGCCCTATGAGCGCTGAACTTCTCAAATCGACGGACGCGGACTCGACGGACGCGTTGGAACAACATCTGATCGGGCGAATCCAGAAGGGAGCGATCGAACTTCCTCTCCTGCCTCAAGTGGCCTCCAGAATTTTGAGTATGGTCTACGATCCGGATGCCGAGGCGGCCAAGCTGGCCGCGCTCATCCATCAGGACCAGGCGTTGGCCGCCCATGTCATCCGGATCGCCAATTCTCCCGCGTACATGACGCGAAATCCTGTGGTGTCGTTACAGCACGCCGTCTCGATGCTGGGGATGAACTTGATGTCGGAATTGGCGTTCTCCGCCTCCATCAAAGGCAGCGCATTTAAGGTGCCGGGGTGGGACGATCAAGTCAAGCGCCTCTGGCACTATTCCCTGGCGAGCGGCGCCTACGCCAAAGAAATCGCCCGCGTCCGCCGGTTCAACGTCGAAAGCGCCTATCTCTGCGGACTCCTGCACGGGATCGGCAAACCGGTGGTGTTGCAGACGCTGGTCGCGCTGGCCAAGGAACAGAATCTCACCTTGACGCAGGAGTTGTTGCATCAACTGCTGGAAGGCTATTACATCCAGGTGGGCCTGCTCGTCGCCGAAGATTGGGGCCTCCCGCCGCCGGTCGTGGAATCGATCGGCTTTCACAGCGACTACCAGTATGCCAAGACGGCCAAGCAGGAGTGCATGACGACCTGTCTGGCCGGTCGTTTGGCGACGCATTTCCTCGATCCAGTCGCATTCGATGAGGCGATGGTCCGTGAGCATGTGGTCTTTGCCGATCTGAACCTCTATCCCAAAGATATCGATGCGTTGCTGGCTTTGAAAGACAAGGTGCAAGCCGTCGTGGAGGCGATGCCGTTGTGATGCCCCCCAATGCCTATGACATCGTGGTGGTGGGGAGCGGTCCGGCCGGCCAGAAAGCCGCCATTCAAGGCGCCAAGGCCGGGAAGAAAGTCGTCCTGATCGAACAGGAGCAGGGAATCGGCGGCAACTGTGTATACCGGGGCACGATTCCCAGTAAGACCCTGCGCGAGATGGCCTTGCAGTTCGAGCGCCTCAAACGGTCGAGCGAAGTGTTCGAAGGACGGCTGCGGCTCGATGTGCCGATGGCCGTACTGCTGCACCGTCTGGATGAGGTGGTGAAGGCGCACGAGTGTTACATGGCCGACCAACTCACGCGCAACAGCGTGACCTATCGGCACGGACGCGCGCGATTCCTCTCGCCGAATGAAGTGGAATTGCAAACCATCGACGGCGCCTGTCAGGCCCTGCGAGCCGAGACGATCGTGCTGGCAACGGGGTCCCGGCCGCGTTCGATACCTGAAATTCCCATCGATCATGAACATGTCCTGGACAGCGATTCGATCCTGTCGATGATCTACCTGCCCCGTTCGTTGACGGTCCTGGGCGGAGGGGTCATCGCCTGTGAATATGCCTCGACCTTTGCGCTGCTGGGCGTTGAAGTGACGCTCATCGACAGGGCGCAGCGCCCCCTGTCGTTCATGGATTCTGAAATCGTCGAGGTGTTTCAGCGCAGCCTCGAAAGCCAAGGCGGGCGGTTTTATGTGGGGCAGACCGTCAAGGAAGTGGCGTGGGACGGCGTATCTTCCGTCGTCGCCAGGCTGGCGAACGGCATGGCGGTCAAGAGCGAAAAGATGCTGGTCGCGCTGGGGCGTCAACCGAACATCGAAGAATTGAACCTTGAGGCGGCCGGGCTCATGCTGGACGAAAAGGGCCGAATCCCCGTCAACGAATACGGGCAAACCCCCGTGCCGCACATTTTTGCCGCCGGCGACATGCTGGGCCGTCCTCCGGCCTTGGCTTCGCAAGCGATGGAGGATGGTCGTCGGTCGGTCAGCCACGCCTTAGGCATTCCAGTCGGCGACTCGCTCAATCAAGTGCCGATCGGGATCTACACCATTCCGGAAATCGCCTCCATCGGGCTCGATGAGGAACAGGCCGCAGCCCGGTACCGTGGCCCGCTCGTGGGACGCGCGCGTTTTACGGAAATCGCCAAGGGGCAGATCACGGGAGCCTGCGAAGGAGTCTTAAAGCTGATTGCCGATCCCTCCGGTGAACGATTGCTCGGCGTGCAGATCGTTGGCGAGCATGCCACCGAACTGATTCACCTTGGTCAGATGGCGCTGCAGGACGGGGCCACCATCGACCGGTTCATCGACTCCATTTTCAGCTTTCCCACGTTTGCCGAAGGGTATCGCGTGGCCGCGCTCGATATTCTGGGCCAGCGCCGTAAGCGTCAGAGCACGACCCAAGCTGCCTAAACCCCCGCTTCCCTGCTGTCTCCTCCCTCTTTGACCGCCCGCCCCTATGTGCGCTACTCTCAGGGGCGACCCGTAAGGTCATCCCTGGAGCGATCGTCGTGAATCGCAATGAGCGCCGCCGCGATGAAAAATTGCATGGGAAACATGCCGGAGGTTCCGACGTCTTCGCGGGGTTCCTGCGCGAGGCGCAGATACATCATCAGGCCGGACGGTTGGATGAAGCGGAACGGGGCTACCGTTTCCTCCTGGAGCGGACAGCCGACCAGCCCGATGCACTCCATGGTTTAGGCCTCCTGAACTATCGGCGCGGCAATCTCAACGATGCGCTTGCCTGGTTGGCGAAGGCTTGTGCAGCCGGCCCGCGAAATCCGGTCTATTGGTTCAATCACGGTGTCGTGCTCCAGCGCGCCGGACGCACGACCGACGCGGTCGACGCCTATTCCCAGGCCATTCTCTCGAACCCCCGCTATATCGAAGCCCGCACCAATCTCGGCAATGCCTACAAGGAACTGGGACGCCTTTCCGACGCGCTCGCCGCCTATGAGCAGGTATTGACGCTCAATCCGGACCATGCCGAGGCGCACAACAATGTCGGCGTCGTTCTGAAAGAACAGGGGCGCTTGGATGAAGCCGCGGCGTCGTATCGGCGTGCCATCACCTTGAAGCCGACTCATGCGGAGGCACAGAACAATCTCGGGCTGGTGCTTCTGGAACAGGGTCGCTTGGACGAGGCCATCGGTTGCTTCGAACGCGCGCTGCAGATCGTCCCCGGGTATGGCACCGCTCTGTACAACCTCGGGATCGCGTGGATCTGGCGGGAAGACATCCCGCGGGCTCTGCGTTGTTTTGCCGAAACCGCGCAAGCCAAACACGCGCACGGCCGCCCGGTGACAGAGACGACCGTCTTTCGCTCCCGGCTCAAACACGATGCCGAGCAGCTACAATATCTTCGGGAAAACGGTCTCTTGGACGCCGAGTGGAACTCCTACCATGAGGCCCTGACCCGACTTCACGAGAGATTGGAGCCTTCTGCGAGTGTGGCTTCGAACCGTGTGCCGCTGTCAGCTGCCGAGATTCAGCCCATTGCCGCGTCGTATAACCGGCTGATCCATATCGCTCCCTGCGAGGCGGTCGAGGGAGGCGCGTTGGCTGGCGATCTGGACAGTGCCGCCGTGGAGGCTCGATACCTGGCGACGAAGCCGGAGGTAACCTATATCGACGGCTTGTTGACGGAGGGAGCGCTGCAACGGTTGAGACGATTCTGTTGGGCGTCGACGATCTGGAAGAAAGATTATGAGAACGGCTACATCGGAGCCTTTCTCGGGGACGGGTTTGCCACTCCCCTCTTGCTTCAGATTGCCGAAGAGTTACGCCGCCGGTTCCCCCGCATCTTCGGCGCGCATCGCCTCACGCAGGCCTGGGCTTTCAAGCACGACAGCGCCAGACGCGGATTGAATATTCATGCCGATGCCGCGGCGGTCAACGTCAATTTCTGGATTACGGCGGACGAGGCGAATCT
Organism: Nitrospira sp.; assembly: GCA_040376625.1. GTDB lineage: Bacteria > Nitrospirota > Nitrospiria > Nitrospirales > Nitrospiraceae > Nitrospira_A. The sequence continues at coordinate 14,955 of JBEIQG010000041.1, forward strand.
GAGTCCGGAAAGCGGCGGATTAGTGGTCTGGGACAAGGAGGCGCCCCGCGATTGGGATTTCAAAACGTACAATAGCGACAAGGCCCGAGGCAGGATTTACGAGTGGCTGGGTGCGCAGGGAGCCAAGGAAATCAAGATCCCCTACCGGGCGAACCGGGCGGTGGTGTTCAACTCGGATCTCTTCCACGAAACTGATGACATTGCCTTCAAGGAAGGCTTTACCAACCGACGCATCAACATCACGCTGCTGTACGGGCATCGACATCGCCCCTGAGTAGTTTCTCAAAATCCTCCGCACAGACCGGCCGGCTGAATAGATAGCCTTGCACCTCGTCGCATCCTTCTTCTCGCAACCGCGCCAGCTGGCCTTCTGTTTCCACCCCTTCGGCCAAGACCGAGAGATTCAGACTATGCGCCATCGCGATGATCGCCCGCGTGATCTTCACGTTGTTTTCGTTGGTAAGCAGATCGCGGACGAACGATTGGTCGATCTTGAGCCGGCTAAGGGGAAAACGCTGGAGATAACTCAGCGATGAATACCCGGTGCCGAAGTCGTCGATGGAGAGACGGACGCCCATGGTGCGCAGGCCTTCCAGCATGGTTACCGACGCCTCGACGTCACGCATGGCGATGGATTCGGTCAATTCCAGTTCCAATTGCGATGGGTTCAATCCGGAGTCCCGAAGCGCATCAGCCACCGTGGCGGGCAGCGTCCGTCCATGAAACAGGGAATTGGACACGTTCGCCGACACGGTGATGGGCGGCAGGCCGGCCGTTTCCCAGGCTTTTACCTGTCGGCAGGCCTCGCGAAGCACCCATTCGTCCATCGGACGGATCAGACCCGTGTCGATGGCCGCATTCAAAAAGACTCCCGGCGGCACCAGGCCTCGCTTCGGATGTTTCCAACGGACGAGCGCTTCCGCCCCGAGGATCTTGCGTGAATGGATATTCAGTTTCGGCTGATAGAAAACGACAAACTCTTCCCGTTCCAACGCGCGGCGGAGTTCGTTTTCCAGGTCGAGGCGTTCAGCCGCGGCGGCGTTCAGGCCGGACGAATAGAATTGACAGTTGTTCCGCCCCTGCTCCTTCGCGTGATACATCGCGGTATCGGCATTTTTGAGCAGCGCTTCCACCGTGGCGCCGTCCGTGGGAAAGATCGAGATGCCGATACTGGCCGAAATAAAGATTTCATGTCCGTCTATGCTGAAAGGATGCGCCAGGGACTCCAAAATTCGACGGGCCACCCGGCCTGCGTCTTCCGGGGTCGGCAAGGCCGTCAGCAAAATCGTGAACTCGTCGCCGCCGAGCCGTGCGAGGGCATGGGTGGGTTCGTGATCGGCATGCCGGCCGACGGAGTCGCTCTGCCGAACCGATTCGCTCAATCGTTCCGCCACGTGTGTCAGCAGACGGTCTCCCACCGTGTGCCCCAGCGTATCGTTGATCACTTTGAACCGATCCAGGTCGATAAAGAGGGTGGCCAGATGCTGATGGTACCGTTCGGCGTAGGACAGGGCGCTGGAGAGACGATCTTTGAATAACACGCGGTTGGCCAGGCCCGTCAGGCTGTCGTAGTACGCGAGTTGATGGATGGCCCGTTCAGCCTGTTTGCGTTCGGTGATGTCCTGGGCTGTTCCAATGACCGTCAACTCGTCCGTCTCTTCTTCGCGCACCCCTTCGGCCTGGAGATGAATGATAAAGTCGGTCCCGTTCGGCAATACGACGCGGTGGTCGATGTCGCAGGGCTTGTGCTGCGAGACCAATCGCTCCAGCGCGCCGGTCACGACCGGTCGGTCGTCCGGGTGAATAAGATTCAGGAAAGCCTCGAAGGTGCCGCCGAAATCCTGAGGACGCACGCCCAGCAGGCGGCACAATTCATTGGACATGCTCAAACGATTGGTCTTGGGGTTCCAGTCCCAGTTGCCGATCCGGGCGATCCGTTGCGCCAACTCCAGCCGGGATTCGCTGCGAATCAACGCATGGAGGACATTGTTCGTCCTGAGCATGTAGCGGACGTGATGACAGAGAATCGTGGCGTTGACCGGTTTGGTGATGAAGTCCGTGGCCCCATGCTGGTAGGCCCGGGCGATGGAGTTTGCGTCGTCCAGTCCCGTGAGCACCAGAATCGGCACGCGTTTGCCACGGGGAAGGGTACGAAGCCGGGAACAGGTCCGATAGCCGTCCAGGTCGGGCATCATGATGTCCATCACGACGAGATCGGGCATCAGGGCTTCGAACTTTGCCAGCGCGTCCCGCCCTCCGGTGGCTTCTACGACGGTCATGCCGGCCGGTTCCAGGGCGTTTTGGACAAAGAGCCGCGATAGCGGGTCGTCGTCGGCGACAAGGATCGTGGGCTGGGTTTGACTCATCGAGTGGTCTTTAGCAGCAGGTCGTTATCGCGCAGGGGCATGTGCGCCGGCATCCTATCTGTTCGGGCCGAGCATGCCCGCAGCTTCCGACAGACCTGCCTGTTTAGCTCTCGTGTGAGAGTATCAAACTCTAGAAGAATCGCCACTAATTAGCACTTGTCGAACAGCGGGAAGAACGTTACCTGCCGGGGGTGACAGCCCAGGTGTTCCAACGCGTCTAACGAGAAGGCCCGCCCGGTACATCAACCCCTGTCGGATGTTTCGGCCGGAGTCCCGACGGGGACGAAGTTCTGTTCCCTGGCTTCCATCAAAATGTTGGCCAAGAGCGTACGAACCCGGCTCATAAGTCCCTGCATGGTCAGGGTCAAGAGGATGACCATGAGGAGTAGCAGCGGCCCGATGACCAGGGCCACGTCCCGTCCCAGATCATCCTCCGAACGAAGGGATGCGGCATCAGGCGGAGCGGCAACGACCAGTCTGACCCATCCCGCTGTGCGGTTGTCCTGTCTGAACGGCTCGATCACGATCATGACCGGCCTCCCCTTGTCGATTCCGGGGGTGATGGAACCGCTGTGACTGTTGCGGGCAGCCATCCATGTTGCATCCTGCTGCGAGGCCCCGATGGCGGCCGGATCGCTGGCGGCCACAATGATGTTGTCCGTTGTGATGACGGTGGCATCGAGCAGATTGGCCTCCCTGGCATGTTGTTCCAATGTCTGTTGAACGGCGGCCAGACTGTCGCCGGCCAGCGACTCACTGAACCAGGCCACGGTTCTCGCCATGGCGCGTGCATTCTGTTCGGCCGCCATGAGGGCCGCCGCATTGCGTTGCGCGACCAGCGAACGATCGTGCTGGGCGAGGAGCGCATAGAGCGCCGCCGCGCAGCAAGCGGAGACGATGATGCTGATGACCACCGCCGGCAGCCAGGTGCGAGGCAATCGGGACGCGTGAGCCATGCTGTATATCCTCCTCAACGAGTCAGGGTCGTGACGTGCCGGGACCGTCCTGGCGGTCGAGGGCCCGTTCATAGGGTTGGCGCGTGAGTTCTTTGACAAGGCTCTGGAGGCAAGTCCATTCGTCCGGTTGCAGTGAAACGAACTCGAGACCGATGCGGCCGTCGCGGCACCAGCGGACGACGCCTTGTTGAATGGTGAGCGGGATTTCCTGACCCGCTATGTGCATGCGGAGTTCAAGGGTGGTGCCGGGATGTACCTCTGTCGTGCTCAGGATCCCGCAGCCGCGCAGGGATAAATCGACGACGTTGCCGTCCCCGCCGACGCGGTTGACCGAACTGAAGGAACTTCGAAAGTGAACTGGAAAACGAGGATAGTGGCGTTGGTCCATGATCGGCTAGCGCTGGTCTAAGGCTAGCCCTTTATATTGCCGATTGGTTTGAGTTCCGCCACTTTTTTTGTGATTCCCGCGTGGTCCACCGTCTCGACGACATCGGAAATGTTCTTGTATGCGAACCCGGCTTCTTCAGCCAGGCCCGACATGGATACGGCTTTGACCAGAATGCCGTGCTGTTTCATGTCGCGCATGAGCTGCTCGCCGCGCACCGTGCGTTTCGCCTGCGCGCGTGACATGGTCCGGCCGGACCCGTGCATCGTCGAACCGAAGGTCTCCTGCATGGCCTGGTCTGTGCCCACCAGGAGATACGATCCGGTCTCCATCGATCCGCCGCAGATGACCGGCTGGCCGATGCCTCGATAACAGGCCGGAAGTTCAGAACTCCCGGGCCCGAAGGCGCGTGTGGCGCCCTTGCGGTGCACGAGCCACTCCCCGTCCCGGTAGCGTTCCACCTTGGCGATGTTGTGGGCCACGTCGTAGATGAGCTGCATGCCCAGGCGACGGGCGCTTTCTCCGAACACCGCTTCGAAGGCCTCTCGAATCTGATGTGTAATGACCTGCCGGTTGGCGAACGCGGTATTGGCCGCGCAATTCATCGCGCCGAAATAGTCCTGACCTTCCGGTGAGCGAAACGGCGCGCAGGCGAGTTGTTGGTCTTTGACGGAGATCCCGTACCGGCGCATGGCTTTTTCGAACACCTTGAGGTAGTCACTCGCCACCTGATGGCCGAATCCACGCGAACCGCAATGGACCATCACGACAACCTGATCGCGACCGGTCAACCCCATGGCCGCGGCGGTCGCACGATCGTAAATACCCTTGTCAGAAAGTACCTGTATTTCCAGATAGTGATTGCCGGATCCCAGGGTGCCGAGTTGGTTGATGCCGCGTTCGACGGCGTAGTCCGTCACGTGCGTAGGGTCTGCGCCCTCCAGGCAACCGCGCTCCTCGATGCGATCGAGGTCCTCCTCCCAGCCATATCCGTTGGTGATGCACCAGCCGGCGCCCTGCCGCATGACGTCGCGGAAGTCACGCCGGGAGAGATTGACGAAGCCGCGCGATCCGACACCGGCCGGGACGCGACGGAAGAGTTCCGTCATCAGCAGTTCCAGTTTCGGTTGTACCTCGGAAAGCGACAAGTCGGTACGGATCAGTCGCATCCCGCAGTTGATGTCGTAGCCGACGCCGCCGGGAGAGATGACTCCATCGTCAGGGTTGAACGCCGCCACGCCACCGATGGGAAAGCCGTACCCCCAATGTCCATCGAGCATACAGAGGGCATAACGATGGATGCCGGGGAGACAGGCCACGTTGGTGACCTGATCGAAGACGCCCCGATCCATCGCACCGA
>JBEIQG010000182.1:0-7578 GCA_040376625.1 Nitrospira sp.
ATCTTGCACAGCTCGTGGTGGCCAGCCGGCTCAAGCTCTCGCAAGCCATCCCCAAGGTCCAGGATCAGACAGTCGCGGCCGCCCTGGCGAACGTGGACCGGATGATGGATCAAGCCCTGACCTACACACGATCACTCGTGGCTGAGCTGAGCCCTCACATCCTCTATCAATTCGGTCTCTCCAAATCGCTGGTCTGGCTGGGAGAGCGGATGAAGCAACATGCCCTTGATGTCACGGTCAAAACGGGTCCGACCTCCTTTACCTTGGCGGACGACCAGGCCGTGCTCTTGTTTCAATCGGTCCGCGAGTTGTTGTTCAACGTCGTGAAACATGCGAAGACGGATCGCGCCACCATCACGATCAACGTCGATGAACAACGGGAGCTTTGGATCTGCGTCGAAGACGAGGGAGTCGGATTCGACGTAACGGAACGGACCGACGGCGAGGACAGCCGCGGGAAATTCGGCCTGCTCAGCATCCGGGAGCGAATGGAAACACTGGGCGGAGAATGCGAAGTTTCAGCCGCCCTCGGTGCCGGCACTGTCGCCATCCTGCGCCTGCCGCTCTCAGGAAATGCTACCGCTTCGCCTATCAGCCTTCCTGCGCGTCACTCCTATACACCAGTCACCGCGTCCAAAGACCCGGCTCGAAGGGTCCGGATTGTGCTCGTGGACGACCATGCCATGGTCCGGCAAGGACTGCGAAGTATCCTCGATGGTTATGCCGACCTGATGGTGGTCGGCGAGGGAGCCGATGGACAAGACGCCGTCGTGATGGTCCGCTCGCTCAAGCCGGATGTCGTGATCATGGACGTGAACCTTCCGCTTATCGACGGCATCGAAGCCACCCGCATCCTGTCGCGCGAATCTCCTTCCACCGTCGTCATCGGCATCTCGGTGAGGAATGATCCCCAGGTGCATGTCGCCATGACTGAAGCAGGGGCGGTCGCATTTCTCCCGAAAGAATCTGCGGCCAGCCAACTGTACGAAATCATCCTCCGTCATTGCCCCGTGGCATCCGCATGACCTTGCACGGCATGTCGGAAGCGTACTAGGGTATCCCCCAGTTCTCAATCACTCTCCAACGAGGTATCCTGTACATACCCGAGCGCGCCGCTGCTTGCCTTGCTGATCCGACCCGATCGACTCTCGTGTCTGCATTGGGTGTGGCCTGAGATGAAGAGCCTGAGAAAGTCCTTCATCGCACGATGTGACGGCATCAACCGAAGGTGTGTTGTTCTCGCATGGCCTCGATGCTTCTCACATTGCAACGTGGGGTCCTATCGGCCGCCGGGCTGACCATCGCGTTCTCGCTCCTCACACTGCTCTGCTGGGCTTACGACCATTCGCTCCTGTACCATCTTCACAGGTCATTCCATACGCTGAAGCCCGCCACTATGTTGGCAGTCTTCTTCTGCGGCCTCTCCCTCTGGCTGCAAGCTGAGGGTGCCGTCACGACCGTCCGGCGGTATGTCGCGCAGATCTCCGCATTCGTCGCCTGCCTGCTTGCCACCCTGATTCTGTCTGAACACCTGTTCGCTATCGACCTGGGAATCGACCTCTGGCGCGTGGAAATTCCGGAAATCTCCAGCGACGCACATCCGGGGCGCACGGCTCCTTCCACGGCCGTGGCCATTCTGACGTTGGGACTGGCCTTGCTGTGGCTTGATACGAAACCATTCGCCACCTACTTCTTCGATCAGTCTGCCGCACTGATCGGAGGAACGATCGGCAGCATCGGCCTCGTCGGATATTTATATGGGGTTCAGAGCCTCTACAAGGTGGGAGCCTTCGCATCCACCTCCGTCTATAGCGCCTTGTTGTTGCTGGCATTGAGCCTAGGAATTCTCTGCGCGCGACCGTCGAGAGGTCTGATGGCCACTCTCACCAGCGAGAAACTCGGCGGTGTGATGTTGCGACGCCTCCTCCCCTTCGCCGTCGCGCTGCCGATACTCGCCGGATGGATCCGTATCGCCGCCCAGCGGTCGGGAAAGTACGACTTTAATTTCGGCGTGGCCCTGGCTGTGGCCGCTGTGATGCTGATCATGCTGGCATTCCTCTGGCTTCTGGCAGGAAGCCTGAACCACACCGACGGCCAGAAGAAACACATCATGCAAATTCTTCAACAGCGTGAAGCCCGACATCGCCTGGCCTTGAGGGCCGGCCGTATGGGCACATTTCACCATGACCTCGACAACGAGTCGCTGGTATTTTCCCCTGAACTCGAGGCCATTTTCGGCCTGCCTCCCATGAGCTTCTCCAGCACCTTCGCCGCCTTTCAACAACTCATTCACCCCGAGGATCGCCAACGGGTGCAACAGACCGTTTTCGAGGCGATTGAAAACAGGTCCGCGTACGACCTGGAGTGCCGGATACTTCGCACGAGTCCTCATGGTGAGGGTTGGATTGCGGTGACCGGGCAGGTGCTCCCTGATTCGACCGGGCATCCACGACAAATCACCGGCGTCATGTTCGACATTACCGAACGGAAACGGTCGGAGACTGCGCTTCGACAGAGCGAAGAACAGCTGCGGGTCGTCACCGATGCATTGCCCGGCCTCATCGCCTATGTGGACCGCGAGGAACGATATCGCTTTGTGAACGCGGGATATGAACGGCAGTTTGGACGGCCCCGGGAAGAGATCATCGGCACCTCCGTCCAGGAGCTCCTGCAAAAGGATTATCCCAAAGTCGAACGTTTTATCCAGCGCGTACTGGCTGGCGAGCAGATCACATTCGAAACGTCCGTTCTAGGTCAAGGCGGTGAAGAAACGCTCCTGGCGACCTACGTCCCGGAACGGACAGCCGGGGAGACTGTCGAAGGATTTTATGTTCTGATTACCAATATCACAGACCGGAAGCGGACAGAGCAGGCCCTGAAGGAAAGCCAGGAACGGTTTCGACATCTCTTTGAGCAGGCTTCCGACGGGATCGTCATGGCGGATATGTCCGGCCATTACCTGGATGTGAACAGTCGGGCCTGTCACATGCTGGGATATTCCCGCGAGGAGCTGCTGGGGATGAGCGTCAGCGACCTGCTCGATCCGCACGACTATAAACGCCTGCGGGACATCAAGGCCGAGTTGCTCGTGGGACACCGTCATTCCGGTGAATGGAAGTTGCGCAGGAGGGACGGGGCGACACTGTCCGTGGAAATCAGTGCGAAACTGCAGCCCGACGGACGCTGGCATGCGATCGTGCGCGACATAACCGAACGAAAACGGGCCGAAGCCGGACTGCGGGAGAGCGAAGCGCATTTCCGCATGCTCGCAGATGCCACTCCGGTGCTCGTCTGGATGGCGGGGATCGACACCCGCTGCACCTGGTTGAACCGATCATGGCTGGAGTACACAGGCCGTCCCCTTGAAGACGAGCTCGGCAGCGGATGGACATCCGGCATTCATCCGGACGACCGGGCCAAGTACCTGCGAGTCTACAAAGCGCACTTCTCCCGGCACGAACCGTTTGAAATGGAATACCGCCTCCGCCGTCAGGACGGAACCTATGGGTGGATTCTCGACCGCGGCGTGCCGCTCCTGACGGAGAACGGAGAATTCAGGGGATACCTCGGCTCAGCCATCGACATCACCGATCGAAAGCATGCCGAAGAACAGTTGCAGCAATGGACCGTCGAGTTGGAAAAACGGGTCATTGAACGCACACAAGCATTGGTGCGTTCGCAGGAACGTCTGCGCGCCCTCGCCTCCGACCTCAGCGCGACCGAACAGCAGGAACGCCGGCGGCTGGCGACCGAACTTCACGACTATCTGGCGCAATTGCTCGTGGTCGGGCGTATGAAATTGGGCCAGGCGAAGCCGCACGTGGAAGATTCCAAGACTCTGCAACTCCTGAGCGAGGCGGATGACGTCCTCACGCAGTCACTCAACTATACTCGTTTTCTCGTGGCGGAACTGAGCCCCCAAGTTCTCTACCAATTCGGCTTACCTGCGGCGCTCAAATGGCTGGGAGGCCAGATGAAGACCCATGGGCTGACCGTCGTCGTCGATTGTGACCGTGATCACCTCCCCATGGACGAGGAAAGCGCGGTCATTCTCTATCAGAGTGTTCGCGAATTACTGTTCAACGTCGTCAAACACGCACGGACCACGGAGGCGGCGATTTCCCTCTCTTGCCGCACCGATAACCTCGTCACCATTACCGTCTCGGACCAGGGATGCGGCTTCAGCCCATCGACCATGATGGAAACCGATCGGGCTCTCCCCGGCCGATTCGGACTGTTTAATGTCCAAGAGCGTATTGAGGCCGTCGGCGGACGTTTTAATCTGGATTCCACGGAAGGCAAGGGCACGACCGTTACGCTGACGGTCCCCATCGAGGTCGACTTCCCGTCCGAGCCCGGCGCAGCTTCGTCTCGCATCAAACAACCGATCGCCAATTCCTTTCCTCCGTCCCAACGGCTTCGCGTCCTGCTCGTTGATGATCACGAAATGGTTCGACAAGGTTTACGAAGCGTGTTGGAAAATTACGAGGATCTGGAGGTCATCGGCGAAGCGGGTGACGGGGAGTCGGCGATCAACATCGCCGCGGCGCTCAAGCCGGATGTCGTAGTGATGGATGTGAACATGCCGAGAATCGACGGGATCGAAGCGACCCGCCGCATCCTCTTGGCCCAACCAGACATCATCGTGATCGGATTATCGGTTCAGAACGAACGCCATGTGGAGGAGGCCATGAGCCGGGCCGGGGCGGCGGTCTTCGTGACAAAAGAACGCGCCGCCGGCCAGCTCTATGAAGCGATCGTGCGCACGGTCCGCACCAGAAAGTAGGAGTGGCCCTCAGACGGCGGGCGGGCGCTTGCCCATTACCATGCCGATCACCGCCAGAATCAGAAAGACGACAAACAACACATAGGCGATATTGGTCGCGGTCCCCGCCACACCGCTCACTCCCAACACCCCCGCGATCAGCCCGATGACTAAAAATGTGACAGCCCAGCTCAACATGATGGCACCTCATCTCAAATGGTGGACAATACTCCTCACACCGCATGGACATTGCTATGCTTGCGATGGATGCTTCGAGGTGCACCCCTTGTGTCCGCAGGCACAGGCTCCACTGGGAGCCGACGAACTGCGGCACGCATCGGAACAAAACTCCCGTCCTTTTTCAGCAGGACAGGAACAACCGGGATGGGCACAGGATTTTTGTCCGCTCGAGGGAACTGGCATCTTGACCTCCTACTCTCAGACGATCGAGGCCGTCTTTCTCAACGGAGTTGATGAAACCGCACATTATCCGCCCCCCTACGACTCCCACCCACATGCTGAGCGCTAGGATCGGAAGGTCTGGACCAGCCCGCCCCCTCTTGTCTGGAAAAGCGTTCGCGATCGCCGCTTCGGATCAGAACCAAAGATGCACACCCATTCCGATCCATTCGACTTTTTGCGTGAACAACTGACCGTCTGGCCGGGGGCCGGAGAAATACTCAGCTAAGACTTGGAGTTTTCTGTCTCCGATCCGGGCATTTTCGAACTGCAACCCTCCCATGATCGATTGGCCGACACTCCAATTCGTCCGGGCATTGGCTTGAAAATCCGCATAGGCGACCGGCCGTACCTTGCCGCCGAAAAACAACCAGGGGCTTTTGAGCTCGACTCCTCCCTGTGTCGTTTCCCGACCGAGGGTACTGGGATCCTTCCTGACGATCGTGCCGACCCCGCCGTAGACTCTGAGCCATGCCGTCAGATCGTAAGAAACCTTGAGATCGATCTCTTCGTAACTCAGGTTGACTCTCGCAACCTGGGCATTGTTGAGGAGGAACTCATCGCCGAGATGCGAACTCTGGTGACGAACCCGGAAAAATCCGGATAGTTTATCCGCACGATAACTGGCCAATAACCCGACCATATAGTCGGCGTTGATCAAATCGATGGACCGTTTCTCCGGATCGAACACGCCGAACACCCCCGCCTGCATCCCCAATTCCCATTGGCCGTCGAACGGGGCGGCATTCCGGTAGAACGCAAACGATTCACCGAACGCACTGGCAAACTCATTCCTTGATGAAAGGCTACGATAGGAGGCTCCGAAATGAGGCCATCGCAGATCTGCATGAAATGGATCCACGAGCAACCCACGTGGCAGGAATTTTGATTCCGCCTCCGGAGTCACCGCCCGCGCCACGGAACCTGCCGACAGGGCAACCGGCTCCTTCCCCGTCTGCACCTCGGCCCGCACCACGCCCGGTATCTGCTCTAACGCTTTGACGATTTTAGCAGGGTCCTCTCCTCCTAAACGTCTGACCTGTACGGTGACGGCCCCGCGGTCCACTTCGATCAGCGCGCCGGAAAGGTGAAATTCGTGCTCAAGCGTAGCAGCCGCATAACCCGCAATATATTCATCGGAGCCGGAGGCCCCTACGGCTGTCCCGGTCAATACACACATCAAACAAGCGAAAAGAACTACCTTCCATGGAGGGGTCATTCCCTTCTGACCCCTCCCAGGGTCATGGCTGCCCACACCCATTTCCAACCGCTATTCGGGACTACCTGAAGTGGCATCGCCGGCCCCTAGAAATGAAAGTTGAGACCGACCGTCACCATATGACCATTATCCTGGAATTTCTTGTCGACGATGTTTTGGTCGCGAGACTCAATCTTCTCCAGCCAGATATAGCGGTAGGTGCTATCGATCGAGACGTGCTTATTAAAAAAGAATTGCAAACCACCGCCGGCATGCGCGCCGAACCGGTTTTGAGTATCGTCGAACCCGCCCGGTCCTTTAACCGTCGTATAGTGCCAGCCGCCGCCGCCCAGTAGAAACGGCGCCAACCTGGTGGTACCGAGGGGGTAGATAAGCGCCGATACCATCACCGGATAACTATGCACCCGTGTGTCGCCGATATCATTCCTGCGATAATCCACCGACCCTTCAAATGCAAAGTACCGAGACGGATGGAGACGCACCTGCCCGCCCCCGAACCAGCGGCTGGACCCGTCCTTGGGATCGACATAGGTAGCGCGACCACCGATCGAGAGCAGCCCGATATCGACTTGCTGGAACAACCCTTTATCGTCGGCAGCCGTCGCACCTGTCGGAACGCCCAGGCTTCCGGCTGCGAACGTCAATCCCAATACGAACAAAAGCACGGAAGGGGAAACTTTTTTCATCGCCAGACTCCTCTGTAAATGTGTCGTATATTGCGTCATGAGGACGATTGGTCTCGTTGAGTTCCGTGAGCATCGAACCACTCATCCACCCAGCGTTTCACATCTTCGCGCCGGTCGCCGTATCGCTCCTGGATCTTGCCTTCCAGTTTATCGACGCTGCCTTCGATCGCCAGCAGATCGTCGTCGGTAAACTCACCCCACTTCTGCTTCAATTCCCCCTTGAACTGTTTCCATTTCCCCTGCAGCTGGTCCTGATTGACTGCCACTCTCTCAGTGGCCGGATGTCGGTCCACCTCACTGGTGCTGCCGTACAACGGATCACCGGCCTGGCTGATTCCCGACGTCAGGACCATACTTGTCAGGGTGATTGAAAGCAGCCTCATCCTCAGTTTCATCTCTCTCCTCCGGGAATATCGCGCGGAGCCTCCCGGCCGTCACGGCCGGCAGGC
>JBEIQG010000261.1:0-4501 GCA_040376625.1 Nitrospira sp.
CTATTTCTCCCGCCCACATGAATTAGGAAATTTATCTTAGTTTGTAACCCTGCGCCAGTGGATGGATCGGCTGAGCACGGGGGATCAGGAATCGAACAACGAGTCCTCGGACCATTCCGTCCACCCGAAGGGGCTTCGGCAGATGAGGTTTCCAGCGTCGATGTCGAGACAGTAGCCGACACGATCAACAGGTTGTTGGAAATTGCATTCGACATCCCAAGAATGCAGCTCGCCGGGGATCACGGAAGCTATGGGAGCCGCCCGCGGGGGGGTCAAAAGGCCTTCCAGCAAGGCCGCAGTGAGGGAAGGGGCGAATCGTACTGTGAAATGTACGTTGAGCCTCTGGATGGGAACACGTTGCTGGCGAACTTATTCGACACCCCGCTAGACGACATGCAGGAGCATATCGAGTGCCCTCTCCGCGTACGCCCCATACCCTGACAGACTCCCACAACGACGCCGACTCGAGGGCGGACCGGGCCATTCCCTGTGCTCGGCCGGGAACAGGACGCATTGAGTTCCAGGGTGCTTCATGAGCGGAACGTTTGCCGTGGATGCAGGCCCAGAATCGCCCTCGACGAAAGCCGATGTCCGAATTCTGCTCGCGGATGACCACGCCATTCTTCGTCGCGGTCTGAGAGAGTTCCTTCGGGACTTCCTCGTTGACGACGGATTGACCCCCGACATTGTCGAAACGGCTTCCGCCCGCCATGCCATCGATCACATTCGCACAGGCACCTGGGACCTCATTATCCTGGACTTGAATCTGCCGGACATGCCGGGGCTCGAAGTTCTGCGCATTCTCAAATCACTGCGGCCGGCCCTGCCTGCCCTGGTCGTCAGCATTTATGCTGAAGAACATTACTCGGCTCGTGCCATTCGAGCCGGAGCGCTCGGGTATCTGACAAAAGATCGAGGGCCGCAGGAACTTCGGATGGCGGTCTCACGCATTCTTCAGGGTGAGCAGTACCTGCCACATCCTGAGACCGGACACAGCCAGGACGAAGGGCCTCACCGGAACAGTTCCTCCCCCGACACTCTCCCGGCGACACTTTCGGATCGCGAGATTGAAGTACTGCAGTGGATCGCACAGGGACGACGCCTGACGGAAATCGCAGAACACCTCAATTTGAGCATCAAGACGGTGAGCACCTATCGTTCGCGGCTTCTCATCAAATTAGGACTGAGAACCACCGCAGAATTGATTCGCTACGCCCTGGACCAGCAGTTGGTCTGACCTGAAGGATGATCGAGTTGACCGCCCCTGCACAGCAATTCTCTCCGGGCAGACGGGTACTTGCAATCGGTCTGCACGGATTCCTACGGCCGCCGGTCAGTACACCCTGCACCCTCTCATCGGAGGACTATGGCCAATATTCTGATCATCAATGCTGACGCGAATCTGAAGCGGATTATCCAGCTGGCTCTACCGGGCATGGAACATTTTGTTCAATACACTCCTGCCTTGAAGACCGCCTCCGCTCAATCCACATCGTCCAAGCTCGACCTGGTCATCAGTCGCTTCGTCGCGGACGACGATCAAGGGCCGGCAGACTTGATGGACCTTCGAAAAACCTTCCCCACCGCTCGCCTGATCGTCACAGCGGCGTTGCACGATCCCGCGTTGGAAGGCGAGAAATTTCAGCACGTGGCCCGCGAACTGCAGATCGAGTATTGTTTACTGGAACCGATTGAGACCGGTGCGATGCTCCATACGATCCAGTCGGCACTCGCCCTTCCGAAACAACCTTAGCCCGGATTATTCATAATTGGTGCGGCCGACGCAGGCATACTCGCAGACCGTCGAGGAGGCCGAACGAGAACAGCCGCGCCCGGCGAGAGGACCGGTCGCCGGAGCAGGTATTCATGAATAGTCCGGGCAAGATCGACCTGTTTTTACCGGCCACCTGCACCACGCCCCTCCCACCGAACCGCCGCACAAAACATCAGCGTTGAAGACCCTCCGGACCGGGCCCCCGCTTCAATATCCCATGGCCGTATTGAGCTTCGCCAACCGGCTTGGAGGCAGGAGAAACTCCGCCGACGCTTCGATACGGGCGGGGACCAGCAGCGTAGTGTGGAACACGATATCGCGGATGGGAATCTTGAAATCGGGTTGCTGCGGGGTGCTGAGTTCGACTGATTCGACGGACTGCGTAATGGCCGTGACATCCTGCGGCCCGTAGTTGGTGATCACTGCCTGCATGAGGTCCCGGATCTTCTCATTGGTTTCGTTTCCCTCGATGCCTTTCATCAGCAGGGGAAGGACCTCGTCGCGAACTTGGTCGGACGGACTGAAGTTCTCGACCCGCTCCTTGCGCCGCAGAGACGTCAAGTCATTGTCCAAGTCGCGGCTGAAAGCGCCATAGGCAAACCGGACGAACTCGAAGTGAAACCCCTTCATCCCCTTTCCGAACATCTGCAGTTCGCACAGGAAACAGAGCTGCTGTAGCTTGACGTCGCTCAATAAGCCATAGGGCTCAGCCAGCGACAAGGCGTACAGCAGGAGCGCTCGATCGATCGTCATTTCGTGAGATTTACGCACCTGTTGAATCTCCTCTGAATCGTCCACAATCGGCAGGACTATAAACAGGCGGGTTTCGATTCGTCAATTGATGATCCTGCCGGCCAGCTCCCCTCTTGACCCGCTGAGGCACTTTCGTCTTTAATGGGCGTCTTTCAGGCTGGCTTAAGCGTTATGAGCAAAATTCTCAAAGAAATGGACGTGCTTCGCCAGCACCTGGCCAAGCACCAGTTGAAGCTGACTCGTCAACGCGAACTCATCCTGACGGCGTTCCTGCGACAAGAACACGTCACGGCCGAGACGATGTATCATCAACTGGCGAAGAAAGATCCTCACCTCGGACTCGCCACTATTTACCGCACGCTCAATCTCTTCTGTGAAGCAGGCATCGCCCAAGCGCGCCACTTCGGCACCCAGACGCAATACGACAATATCTCGCATAAAGGCCATCACGACCATCTCATCTGCACCGGCTGTGGAACTATTGTGGAGTTCGAGAATTGCGAGATTGAACGGCTGCAGGAAGAGGTTGCGACCAAGAATGGCTTTGTGATCCAAACCCACCGACTGGAACTGTACGGACTCTGTGCCCACTGCCGCCATTGACGGATCGCTTCCGCATCCGGTACTATCTTGAGATAGCTTATCAATTTCAACTAGGATGGCCGGTACAGGCTGTCCCTACTCCGGAGGCACGCCGCATGGTTTCATCCCCACGCACATTTTTGGCGCTGACGCTACTCCTCGGAGCGTTGTCCCTTTCGCAGTGGGCCAGCGGAGTCGCGGAGGCGGCCGAGAAACTCGTCGTCTATTCGGGTCGCGCAGAACGTCTCATCAAGCCGGTACTGGACGAATTTCAGGCCAAGAGCGGCATCCAAATCGAGTTATTGTCGTCGGGCACCACCGAGTTGGTCAACCGGTTACAAGCCGAAGGCGACCACACCCCGGCCGACGTGTTCCTCACAAACGATGCCGGCAGCCTTGAGCATGCCCGCGAGCTCAAACTCCTACGGCCGATGAATATGCGCGAAGTTGAACGGGCCATCCCGTCGCAATTCCGCGCAGCCGACAACAGCTGGGTCGGACTCTCAGGCCGATTCTGGATCGTCGTCTACAATACCAATCTCGTCAAGCCAGATGAGATCAAATCATTATTCGACCTCGCTCAGCCGAAATGGAAAGACAAAATCGCCCTTCCCAATTCCGGCAGCGAGTATCTTCAGGCCGGCGTTTCAGTTGTCAAAGCCACCTTTGGAGATGAACGGACGAAGCAGTTTCTGCAGGGGCTCAAGGCCAATGCGGGTACCCAGGTGTACCAAAAGAGTTCGCAGATCGTGGACGCCGTCGCGAAGGGGCAAGTCGCGGCAGGCATTGTGAACCACTACTACATCTATCGGCACCTCGCCACGCAGCCCACCGCTCCGATCGCCGCGGTCATGACTGATCAGCAGGAAGGTGGCATGGGCGCCATCATGAATGTCACCGGCATCGGGGTCACCCGAGCCTCCAAACGCGTTGAAAGCGCCAAACTCCTGATCGAATTCCTGGTTGCTCAGGCCGGGCAGAAAATGTTTGCGGATCTGGACAAGGAATATCCCCTTCATCCGGACGTGAAAGCTGATCCGACACTGATCGACCGGCGCACGTTCCGTGCCGCGCAGGTCCCCCTGGCCCGACTGGCCGAATTACGCGAGGCCACCCTCACGCTGATCGAGCAGGTGGGCCTTCGCTAACTCCTTGTGTAGCCGCGCATGCTTACCGCCACAAGAGCTCACGCCCCCTCTTCGCTGCAATGGATCAGCCTGATCACTGCCGCATTTCTGGTTCTCCCCACCTGCTACATCATCTATGTGGCGCTCACCGCCGCACCGACCGTGTGGAGCCGTCTCTGGTCGACGCGCATTCCCGAACTTCTCTGGAACACCCTCTCGCTGGCCACCGGCGTCGCTTTGACCACACTGCTGCTGGGCGTCTCCC
>JBEIQG010000276.1:0-3937 GCA_040376625.1 Nitrospira sp.
CGTCGTCGATCCTAACGCGATGATCGATCAATTCGGCGCGGATGCGTTCCGCTACTTCCTCTTGCGCGAAGTGCCGTTTGGACAGGACGGAGATTTCTCGGAAGAAGCGCTCGTCGGCCGCATCAACAGTGACTTGGCCAACGGCCTAGGAAATTTGCTGAGCAGGACCGTCACGATGATCGAACGGTATTGCGACGGCAAGATCCCACCTTCCCATATCGGGCAGGTAGAGCATGAAAACACGCTAGAGAATGCGGCCAGAGAATGGGGAAACCAGGTTGGAGAATTGCTGCAAACGTTTCAGTTTCATCGCGCGCTAGAAGCGATCTGGAATCTCATTCAAACGGCTGACCAATACCTGGAATCACAACAGCCGTGGAAGCTCGCCAAGGGCCAGGAGCATAAGGTCAGGCTTGAGCAAGTCCTATATCGTGTCGCCGAGACCATCCGACATATCGCCCTTCACCTCTCCCCTTTCGTGCCGTGCACGGCCGATGAAATCATGAAGCAACTTGGTCTGAGCCGCCCAGAGCCGAGGATGCACGAACCATTGAGCTGGGGACAGCTGCCAGCGGGCACAGCGGTGCTCAAAGGCACCTCGTTGTTCCCCCGCATCGAAACCAAACCACAAGGAGCCAAATCCGTGAGCGAGACACCAACTTCCCCGCAACCAACCCCGGCGACGCCGGCCGCAGTCCCCGCCGCAACCACGAGTCCGGCTCCGGCCGCCGCCCCGGCTGCTGCGCAGCCGGCTCAGATCACCATCGACGACTTCATGAAAGTCCAACTGAAGGCCGCCAAGGTTCTGTCAGCCGAGCGGGTTCCGAAATCCGAAAAGCTGCTCAAGCTCCAGGTCAGCCTGGGGAGCGAACAACGCCAGATCGTCGCCGGCATCGGCAAAAAATATGAACCGGACGCCCTCGTCGGAAAGACCATCGTCATCGTGGCGAACCTGAAACCGGCCAAACTGATGGGCATCGAATCGCAGGGCATGGTGCTCGCGGCGAGCGACAGCGAAGTACGCGGCCTCGCCACCTTCATCGAGGACGTGGAGCCCGGCACCAAGGTGAAATGATCGGCCGATTCCTGATAAGCCTGCTTAGCACCGGCCTCGTTCTGCTGCTGAGCAGTGCGGGCGCGGCGTTTACGCCGGAACCATCCGAGTCCGAACTCGACAGCAAAACTCGCTACAACGATCCCCTCCCCACCACCGTGCTCGTGCGCGTCGTTGCGCACCGTTCATTGGTCCTTGGCCATGAGGTCGGCGGCGCGCGCGTGACCATTACCGATGTGGCAAGCGGGCAACTTTTGGCCGCAGGCCTCCAACAGGGGGAGCCGGGCGATCAAAGCCAGATCATGCGCATCCCGCATCTCATGGACGAACCGATTTATAGCGGGCGACCTGCCGCCGCTTTCACCACTACTCTAGAACTCGCGCGCCCGACATTGGTGGAAATCGCTGCCGAGGGGCCGCTGGCCTATCCCAACGCCTTACGACGTGCCAGCACGACGGTCCTCCTGATTCCCGGCCACGACCTGATCAACGACGGGATTGTGCTGCACCTGTATGGGTACCTGCTGCAGATCGAACATCCGAAGCCGGGCGAACCGCTGATCGCAAAAGAGGATGTCATGCTGCGCGCGTCGGTGCGCACCCTCTCGGGAGCGCTGGTCCGGCCGCATAGCGACTGGGATTCCCGTAAGATCCATATCTATGCGGAGTTGCTAATCGGCGACCGAGTCATCGAACGACTGCAGATGTTTTATGCGGGCGAGAAGAGCCGCTTCGAGGCGCCGTTTTTTGTGCCGCTGCCGAAAGACGCGCCGGACGGCATCACCCTGCGCGTCATCGCAGCGGACACGGCGACCGGCAACTTCGGAATGGGAACTGCGCAATACCCCGTGCTCTCCGAACGGCTCCGGCCCAGGAAGAATTGACCCTCTGGATGATCTGTTACATGATATGGTGATGTCATGATGGATGCCAGCATGAAGCCCGGGCCCCATCGACAGAGACATTAATCACCGATTCGACAATTTTTCTATGGATCCAAAACAACGGCAATTCTCCATCTGGTACATGTTCATCGCCCTCTGGGTGCTGATCCTGCTTCAGACGTTTCTCCCCTCATTCTTCAACCCGACGGAAATCCCCTACAGCGAGTTTAAAGAATCCGTGGCGGCGGGGAAGGTCACCGAGGTCGCGGTCTCGCCGCAGATCATTCACGGGAAACTGAAAGAGGACAAGGTCTTCCACACGATTCGCATCGAAGACCCGGATCTGCTCAGGAATCTCGCAGAGCACCAGGTGAAGGTCACCGGCGTCATCGAAAGCACGTTGTTCCGCGACCTGTTGTCCTGGATCGTGCCGATCGTGCTCTTCTTCGGCGTCTGGTGGTTCCTCTTCCGCCGCATGGGGCAGAGCCAGGGTTTCATGACGGTCGGCCAAAGCAAAGCCAAGATCTATGTGGAAAAGGAAGTGAAGGTCACGTTTGCCGACGTAGCCGGGGTCGATGAGGCCAAGCAGGAACTGGAAGAGATCATCGAGTTCCTGAAGACGCCGGAAAAATTCCGGCGTCTGGGCGGCAAGATTCCAAAGGGCATTTTGCTGGTCGGCCCGCCGGGTACCGGCAAGACCCTGCTGGCGAAGGCCGTGGCCGGCGAAGCAGGCGTGCCGTTTTTCTCCATCAGCGGCTCGGAGTTCGTGGAGATGTTCGTGGGCGTCGGCGCGGCGCGCGTGCGGGACCTGTTCGAGCAGGCCAAGAGCAAGGCGCCCTGCATCATCTTCCTCGATGAACTCGACGCGCTGGGAAAGGCCCGCGGGGTCGGCCCGATGGCCCATGAAGAACGGGAACAGACGCTGAACCAGCTGCTGGTCGAAATGGACGGCTTCGATTCACGCGTCGGGGTTATTCTCGTGGCAGCCACCAACCGCCCGGAAATCCTTGATCCCGCCTTGTTGCGGGCCGGACGATTCGATCGACAGGTGCTGGTGGACCGGCCGGATAAGATCGGGCGCCTCGCGATTCTGAAAGTCCACGCCCGCACGATCACAATCGCCAACCAGACGGATCTGGAAACGATCGCCGCCATGACGCCAGGCTTTGTCGGCGCCGATCTGGCCAATCTGCTGAATGAAGCGGCGTTGCTCGCCGTTCGGCGAGGCAAAGACACCGTCAGTCTCTCCGAGTTGCAAGAAGCCGTGGAGCGCGTCATCGGCGGACTGGAAAAGAAAAACCGCGTCCTGAATAAGATGGAACGGGCACGGGTCGCCCATCATGAGGTCGGCCATGCGTTGGTGGCCATGTCTATCCCGGGCGGCGATGCGGTGCACAAAATCTCAATTATTCCTCGAGGTATTGCCGCGCTCGGTTACACCATGCAGCTCCCGACCGAAGACCGCTTCCTCATGACCGTATCCGAACTCAAAAACCGGATCGCCATCCTCCTGGGTGGTCGGGCGGCGGAAGAAGTCATCTACGGCGAAGTCTCGACCGGCGCGCAGGACGATTTGCGAAAGGCCACCGATATCGCCAAGAGCATGGTCAAGGCCTACGGCATGAGCGAGAAACTCGGCCAGGTGAGCCTGGAACGGGATCGGCAATCCATCTTCCTACAAACCGGTCCTTCGCAAACCCCGGGAGACTACAGTGAACAGACCTCCCGTGAAATCGATTGTGAGGTCCGGCTGTTCATCGACGAGCAGTACGAACGCGCGCGCAATCTCATCACATCCCAGGAGGCCACCCTGCGCAAGGCGGCTCAGGTCTTACTTGAAAAAGAAACGATCAGCGGGGAGGAGCTCAAAGCACTCGCCGCCTCCCACTGAAATCAGCCCGCTCCAACCATTACCGCAACGCGTGCCTCCCGCTCTTGGAACACGACCATGACAACGGCTTGCCCCCGCCGATCTCTCCTGAGGCCCTGAAGCCGCTGC
>JBEIQG010000237.1:0-5282 GCA_040376625.1 Nitrospira sp.
CCGACGGAGAGCGAAGTCCGTGTGCTCGAGGTGCGGTGTCCCGACGGCACGACCACCGTGGTGCCCCGCGCCAACATCGAAGTGATTGAGGGAACATGATCCGCCCGACCAACTGCCTTCGCATTCTATCCCTCGCCATCGCCATGTTTGCCTGCCAGCCCTCGTTCCTCTTGGCGCACATTCTCCCCCAGCATCTTCGGGTCATCGACACTCCCAGCGATGGGGGAGGCAGCCTCACGGTCCTCTGGGCTCCTTCGGCCGACGACAGTGCCACCTGGAAGTATCAAATTCTGCTGCATGAGGGCAGCGTGCCTTCAGACCAGACCGGGTGGAAAGTCGTCGCAGAATTTCCGGCCGACAACCGCTATGTCCGCGAGGGCAAGACTGCCTGGTGGACCAGATCGGGCGACCCCGGAGACCATATCTTCCTGATCAAAAGCGGGAAGGGCATTGAGCTCAAGGCACACCAATCCTATGCCGTCACCGTGGCGGCCGTGAAGGGTCAGGAACGGGTGATCGCGTTGCCGATCGTCGCCTCGCCGGAGCCGAACTGGATGAATTGGAACCAAGTGAACAACCTGGTGCTGGCCTTGATGTTCGGCGCCGTCGTGTTTTACGCCATCAATCTCGCCAAGCGAAAAGAGATCTTTTTGCGGCGGATTCCCGGGTTGGACGCCGTGGATGAAGCCATCGGGCGCGCCACGGAATTGGGCAAGCCGATCCTCTACATGACCGGGGCGCACGATATGAACGACCCTTCGACCATTGCCGCCGCCGTCATCCTGGGGCGCGTGGCCAAGAAAGCCGCCGCGTATGAGACCGAGTTGCTGGTCCCGCACCGCGAGCCGATCACCATGGCCGTCTGCCAGGAAATCACCAAGCAGGCCTATATGGAAGCCGGCAAACCCGACCTCTTCAAGGAGGATGCGAACTTTTTCATTACCAGCGACCAGTTCAGTTACACTGCGGCGGTGGACGGTATCATGCTCCGCAGGAAACCGGCAGCCAACTTTTTCATGGGCTCGTACTTTGCGGAGTCGCTGCTCCTGACGGAAACCGGCGCCAGCACCGGAGCGATTCAAATCGCCGGGACCGACTCCGATCACCAGCTGCCCTTCTTCGTGACCACTTGCGACTATACGTTGATCGGTGAGGAACTCTACGCCGCCAGCGCCTACTTGTCGAAAGAGCCGATCCAGATCGGCACCCTGCGCGGACAGGACCTGGGCAAGGCCTTCGTGTTGGGCGTGATGGGGATCGGCACGCTGCTGGCGACCATCGCCGTCGTTACAGGCAATAACTGGGCGCAACCGCTGCTGGACCTCTTTAAGGACCTGAAATGATGTTCCTCCGCCGACAGCTGCCGCTGCTGATCACCCTGATCACCGGCCTCGTCATGGCCGCGCAGTACTACGTACCGCACCCGGCATCCGAGCAACTGCTGACCACCGTGACCAAATGGCTGCAGATCATCGGGGGCTTCGCGCTCGTGCTGGGCATTACCAGTCTCTTTCATGTGCATGCGTCCAAAATCCGGCGGAAGGAGGCCGGATGGGCCTACAGCCTCGTCCTCTACGTCGGGATGCTGGGAACCATCATCGTGGGCCTTTGGAACGGCGGCAAGGAAAGCATCGACGGGGCCCTGACCTCGTTCGGCTGGGTCTACTCCTATACCCTCGTCCCCCTGCAAGGCACCATGTTCGCGATCCTGGCCTTCTTCATTGCCTCGGCCGCCTACCGGTCGTTCCGGGCACGCAGCCGCGAGGCCGCCGTCCTGCTGGTCGCCGCCGTCATCGTCATGATGGGACGGGTGCCCTTGGGCGAATACATGTTGCCGGTCAGCGGCGACCTCTCCAGCTGGATTTTGAATGTGCTCAACGCCTCCGTGCGGCGCGCCATCCTGATCGGCGTGAGCCTCGGCGCCGTGGCCCTGTCGTTCAAGATCATTTTCGGTGTCGAACGCTCCTATCTGGGCGGAGGCAAAGAATGAGTGAAACGTCAAACGTGAAGAGTAAAACGTTCAACGCCTCGGATCGAAAGTAGACGCATGATCACCACTTCCGTGCTCCCTTTCACGTTTCACATTTCACGCTTCACGAGGGAATGACGTGAACTTCGCTGAACGCATGCTGCGGATCGACCGGCGGATCATCTTTCTGGTGATCGGCCTCTGCACGCTGCTGCCGCTGCTCTTTCCCGTGGGATTGCCCATCAAGATTTCGTCGGAAGTGCGCGGCGTCTACGACTACATCGAAGCCTTGCCGGAAGGGTCTGTCTTCCTGCTTTCACTGGACTTCGATCCAGCCTCCAAACCGGAGCTCTATCCGCAGGCCATCGCAATCCTCCGTCATGCCTTCAAGAAAAACCTGCGCGTGATCGGCATGACGCTTTGGGTGTCAGGAACCGGATTGGCCGATCAAATCATATCGCTCACGGCCAAGGAAGCGGGCAAGGAAAACGGGAAGGACTATGTGTTCCTGGGATGGAGTCCAGGCGGCAGCGCCGTCATTTTGAACATGGGACAGGACCTCTACAACGCCTTCCCGGCCGATTATGGCGGCAAGGTGACCAAGGGCCTGCCGGTATTGGCCGGGGTTCAAAACCTCCGTGACGTGACCTATGCGGTGAGTTTGGGTGCAGGCAATCCCGGCGTCGAAGCCTGGTACGTCTTCGGCAAGGACAAATACAAGTTCGAACTCGGCGGCGGCTGCACCGGCGTCATCGCACCCGGCCTCTATCCATTGCTCCGGAGCGGCCAGATCAACGGCCTGATCGGCGGACTGCGCGGAGCGGCCGAATACGAAACCTTGATCGGGCAGAAGGGGAAGGCGGTCGCCGGCATGGATGCGCAATCGGCCACACACCTGGCCATCATCGTGCTCGTGGCCATCTGTAACATCTTCTACTTTACGTTGCGGCGGCAACAGCGCCGGCACGACGGGTTAGGATCGTAGCCGCATGGATCTTTCGTTCGACGTCATACTCGGCGCCTGGATCGCCACAGGGTTGACCCTCTTCATCCTGTCGTTCCTCTATGAGGACAATCCGCTGTTCAAACTCGCCGAACATCTCTACGTGGGCGTCTCGCTCGGTTATACGATCGTCAAAACCTACGACACCGTGGTCATGACCCTGATAGTCCGGCCCATTCTCGACAAGGGAGAATGGTCGCTGTTGATCCCGGTCGCCATCGGCATGCTCATGCTGACGCGGTATGTGCCCAAAGCCGCCTGGCTCTCCCGATATGCCTTCGCCTTTATCGTAGGCATCGGCGCCGGGCTCGCCATTCCCCGCACTATTTCCTCGTTCATCCTGAAGCAGATCGAGGACACGGTTCGTCCGCTCCTGGGAGTGGCCCCGGGCGGCGGCATCACCTTCGACTATTCGCTGCTGAATCCCGCGAGCCATTTGAACGGCATCATCATTCTCATTGGTGTGGTTTCGGTTCTGTTCTACTTTTTCTTCTCCATCGAACACACAGGACCGGGCAAGACCGTCGCACGAGCCGGCATCCTCTTTCTGATGATCTCCTTCGGCGCCGCCTTCGGTTATACCGTCATGGCCCGCATGTCGCTCCTGATCGGCCGCCTGACGGACCTGATCGAATTCTCCGATGCCAGCTACGGCCGCCCCACGCTCTGGCTCTTCCTCTTAACCGTCGCCACCCTCATCGTGCTGAGCCGCCGCGGCAACGCACATCCGCCGAAACACTAGTGGCTACCTCAGAGCCTATAGCTTATGGCCAATCGCTAGAAGTAACCCATTCGAGGAAAGGCGGGTTTCTGCCATGTGCCATAAGCCGTCAGCACCTCGTTCCTAAAACTGGGCACAGCACCGTTCACGTATTACCTTTGACGACTGACCTTGCGTCCTGAAAGTTCGCTCCGCTACAATGCCGCTCATTATGGAATCAACGCCGACCATCGCCGCCAAAGATCCCGCGCAATATCCGCTGTTGCGTAACCTACAATTTTCGCCCATCAAGGAAGGGGATGAGCAGTACATCGTCCTCTGGGACCCGACCGGGTTGAGCAAGGAACGACTGGTCCTGCCGTTGAATTATTTCTTCATCGTGCAGCATCTCGACGGGGAACACAGCGTTCAGGACATCGGCGCGATCTACCTGAAGCGCTTCGGCGAGTTCCTGATGCCGAACAAAGTGGAGCAGCTACTGGCCGATCTGGACACCAAACTCTTCCTGGAAGGGACTCGCACCGAGCAGGCCAAGCGGCAGGCGTTGGACGCCTACCGTCAGGCGCCCGCCAGGGGTCCTCAGTTTGCCGGTCGCAGTTACGAAGCCGACGCCGCCAAACTTCGCGCCCAGATCAACGGCTTTTTCACCTCGAAGGAAGGACCGGAGGTCAAGGCATCCGAACATGCGGGTAAGCCCATCAAAGGCCTCGTCGCACCGACGTACGAATTAAGACATGCCGGACCGATCTATGCCTGGGCATACAAAGAATTACAGGAAGCTCAGCAGCCGGATCTGTATGTGCTGATCGGCACCGCCTACTCGGGGCTCGAACAACCGGTGGCGATGACGGACAAGGATTTCGAGACACCATTGGGGCTCGTGAAGGTCGACCGCACGGTCACCGATCGTCTGCGCGAGCAGATTCCTTCAGCTTTCACCGACGAATTGGCACATCACAATGAACATGCATTGGAATTTCAGCTGCCGTTCCTGCAAGAGAGTCTCGGCAAGGATCGTCCATTTACGATTGTTCCGATCCTCACGTCGTTTTCGGCGGACAGCCTGCGCGATCCGCAAATACGGGAGCAGGTCGAGACGTTTCTTCAGGCCTTGAAGGACGCCCTGGCGGCCACCGGCAAGAACTACTGTGTGATCGTGGGAGCGGAACTGGCCCACATCGGCATGCGATACGGCGACTCGGCGCCGCCGACGGATTTTTCCTTCCATCGCTGCATGCAGATCGATCTCGAAATGCTCAAGCACGTCGAGAACCGCGATCCGGAAGAGTTCGCAAAATTCATCCAGAAGGAGAACGATCAGCGCCGCATCTCCGGCTTCTCGCCGATCTACTCCCTGCTTCGCTTGATTCAAGCGGAGACGGGGCAGGTGTTGCGGTACGATCGCGGAATCACGGATCAGTATAATTCGACGGTGACGTATGCGAGCATGGCCTTCTTCTAGGCAGAACGGTGAAAACGATCGCCACCGTCGTTCTCGCGTCTCTCAGATCGCTCAACGTAGCGCAAGGCTACGCCTCGCTCCTTCGCTCGCTGCGGCCTAGGTGGACAATCGTTTTGACCGTTCTGCG